>JAAZFW010000290.1 GCA_012511525.1 Clostridiaceae bacterium | reverse complement strand
TCGAGGATCAGGACTTGTGGGTCGTGCATGAAAGCGGCCACGATGCCGAGCTTTTGTTTCATGCCCTTGGAGAACTTCGCGATACGCCCGGACGGATCCAGGTCGAACAAGGCCAGCAGTTCCGCCTCCCGCTTGCCGCGCTCGCCGCGCATGTCGTTCATGAAGCGCAAAAACTCGCGCCCGCTCATCTTTTCCGGGAAGCTGATCTCACCGGGAATGGTGCCGAGTCGGCGCTGGATCCGGGGAGCGTCGGCAAAGCAGTCGAGCCCGTCGATGGCCGCACGGCCCCTGTCCGGTTTCATGAAACCGAGCAGGGCCCGGATGGTCGTCGTTTTCCCGGCGCCGTTCGGCCCGAGATAGCCGGTCGTTTTGCCGTCTTCGATCACGAAATCGAGTTCGAAAACACCTTTGCCGCCCGGATACGTCAAGGTCAGGCCATGGGATTCGATCACCTTGCCAACACCTCTTTTCAATCTGGGGACAGATCGATCGCGCTTATTTCAATTCGGCGATCGTCACGCCGCTGTCCCCTTCGCCATACACTCCCAGCCGGTATGTGCGCACCCGGGGGTCCTGGCGCAGCTTTTGCTGAACCGCGCTGCGCAGCGCGCCGGTCCCTTTGCCGTGCACGACGCGGACCGTCTGGATACCGCCCAGGACTGCGTCGTCGAGAAACTTGTCCAGGTTGGCGGTCGCTTCCTCGACCGTCTGGCCCAGCAGCTGTATTTCGGACTGCATGTTCAGGTGGCGCTCCATGGTCAGGCTCTTCGGGCTGCTACGGCGTTTTGTCCGGACGGTGCCGGCAGACGCCGACAGGTCGGGCAGCCGCAGGGCATCCAGTGGCACAGACACTTTCATGGCGCCGCTTTGCAGCACGCAGATGTCGCGGCTGTCCGGACCTTCCATCAGCTTGCCGGTCATCCCCAGAGCCGGGGCCGAGTAGGTCTGGCCCGGATGGATCTCGTCGCGGCGCAGTTTTCGCCCGCCTGCGGACAAGGCCGACTGGGTGATGTGGCCGTCGACCTGTTTGAGGCCGGCCCGGATTTCCTGCCGGACCTGGGTGGCCAGGCGGTGGCTTTCCGCCAGTTCCTGCGCCTTGACGCCTGACCGTATTTCAGAAAGCAAACGCTCGACTTCCTGCAGCGCGTCCGCATAGAGCTCGCGCGCTTCCTGGCGGGCTTCGCGGATCATCTGCCGTTTCTGTTCTTCCAGGGCTTCCTTGTGCTGGCGGATCTGCACGGCATCATGCTCGGCTTGTGCGCGCAGCGCCGACGCCTGGCGGTAGGCTTCGTCCGCCTGGGAGCGGCTCTCTTCCATTTTCCGGACCAGATCCTCAAAGCGGATGCCTTCCTCGGAGAGCAGGCCCTGGGCCTGTTCGATGATCTTTTCGTCGAGACCCAGCCGCCTGGATATGGCAAAGGCGTTGCTGACACCGGGCACCCCGATCAGGAGACGGTAGGTTGGCCGAAGCGTTTTGGCGTCGAACTCGCAGCAGGCGTTCTCCACCGATTCGGTCTGCAGGGCGTAACCCTTCAGCTCCTTGTAGTGCGTGGTGGCCACGGTCAGGCAGCCGCGCCGGCGCAGGTGATCCAGGATGGCGATCGCCAGGGCCGCTCCCTCGGAGGGATCCGTCCCGGAACCAAGTTCGTCGGCCAGGACCAGCGTGCCGGGGCCGGCCAAGTTCGCGATTTCCACCAGGTTGTGCATATGGGCGGAAAACGTCGACAAGTCTTGCTCGATGCTCTGCTCGTCACCGATATCGGCCAGAACCTGGTCGAACACGGATATCTCCGAACCGTCCCGGGCCGGAATCTGCAATCCGGCCATGGCCATAAGGCAAAACAGCCCGCATGTCTTGAGGGCGACCGTCTTGCCGCCTGTGTTGGGCCCGGTGATCACCAGCGTCTTGAAAGACACGCCCAGCTCGAAATAAATCGGTACGACCCGGTCTTTGGGAATCAGAGGGTGGCGTGCGTCGAGCAGGCGGAGGCAGCCGGTGTCGTTAAGCTGAGGGCGCATGGCCCGCATTTCGAGAGCCAGCCGGCCGCGCGCCATGATGAAATCGATCCGGGCACACAGCGCCAGGTCATTGCGCAGCAGGTCGGCCCGCCCGGCGACGCAATCGGA
>JAAZFW010000289.1 GCA_012511525.1 Clostridiaceae bacterium | reverse complement strand
TCATCTGCATCCTGGCAGGCCTGGGGTCGCTGGCTTATCTGACTGTTCGCGATGCCGACCACCTGGGTCTTTACGTGGCCGGCGTCGTCTTTTTTTCACTGCTCGGCGTCATCGCCGAATCCCAGAGTCTGGCTATCGACGAAGACAAGGCCATATCGATTGCCTTTGCCATCGACATCAGCGCCCTGCTGCTGTTTGGCTTGACCGCCGCCGCCTGGGTTTCGTTCTGCACGGCGTTTTTCTCGATCATGGACTTCGGGCGCGGCCGCAAGGAGCACGTCTTCAACACGCCGATCCTCAAGAGCCTGATGAACGCGTCCAACTACATCCTGTCGATCCTGGCCTGCGGACTGGTCTACGAGAAACTGGGCGGCCGCTACATGGTCGACACCAACCCGCAGGGCATCGAGGCCAGCTTTCTGCAGATCGCACACGATCTGCCGTCCATTTTCCTCGGCCTTGTCGTCTACGTGCTGGTCAACACGCTGATGATCATGTTCTATTTCTATTTTCTGACCGGCCCGCGACCCGGCCTGATGCTGGAATGGCTGCACATCTTCCGCTGGTCGATCCTGAGCATGATCCTGATCGGGACGCTGGGCGTTTTCCTGACCGCCGTCTACCACGCTTTCGGTTTTTTGGCCGTATTGCTCTTTTTTGCCCCGTTCATGCTCTTCCGCTACGCCTATGTCGGCTTCACCTCGATCCGCAAAGGCTACATCGACACGATCAAGGCCTTTTCAGCCGCCCTGGAAGCGAAGGACACCTACACGATCGGCCATGCCCGGCGTGTTGAGAAATACTGCGAGATCATCGCAAACGAAATGCACCTTTCATCGGACCGGACCAAGGTGCTCAAGTACGCGTCGTTGCTGCACGATATCGGCAAGATCGGTATCAGCGAATCGATCCTGAACAAGAATGACCGCCTGACCGACGCCGAGTATGAGGAAATCAAGAAACACCCGGTGATCGGCGCCCAGATGCTGGAGGACATCCAGTTCCTCAAGCGGGAGGTCAAGATCATCCGGGCGCATCACGTCCATTACGACGGCAGCGGCTATCCTTCGGATGCCGGCGAGGAGAGCAAAATGCTCGAGGCCCAGATCCTGTGCGTGGCAGATTCCTTCGACGCCATGACGTCAGACAGGGCATACCGGGCCGCCATGTCCCTGGAGGAGGCGCTCGACGAATTGCAGCGCAATGCCGGCAGCCAGTTCGCACCCGAAGTCGTCAAGGCCTTCGTCCGCGGGCTGGAACGCATGCGGAGTAAAAATGAACTGCACGATTTTCTCAAGCACTAAGCGCCGGCCTGTCTGCCGCGCGCGCCTTCTGCCATGATCCTGGCGTCTTGCCTGCTCGGTGTCCTGCTCGGCCTTTTAGGGGGAGGTAATTTCCGCAGCATCTGGCACAAACGCTTCCGGGTCTGGCCGCTGCTTTTCCTGTCTCTTTTTTGCGAATGGCTGCTATCGTCCCAGCGGATCGATGGGTTCCTTACCCGTTTTGAGTATCACATGCTGCTGCGCTCCGTTCTGGCTGCGCTCCAGTACGGCCTGGTGATCTTTTTCCTGGCCCGAAACGCAAAAAAGCCCGGCCTGCTGGTCGCCCTTGCCGGAACCGTGCTGAACAGTCTGGTTATCGTCGCCAACGGCGGCCGCATGCCCGTGGGCCCTTCGATCAGCCGGTTCGGCCCTGACGCCCTGGACAAGCTGGGCCAGGCGCCGCATTATTTCGCAGCAGGCGGGCAGGAGCCTTTGTTTTTCCTGTCTGACCTGATCCCGTTTGCCGGCTATATGATCAGCGTTGGGGACATTCTGATTGCCATCGGCCTGTTCGGGTTGGGCATTTACCTGCCGTACCGGGTTGTGCGAGCGGCAAACGCCGCGTCCAAGATCGAAAAATCATCCTGAGCGGTTGAACTGGCGCAAGACATCCGCTATACTGAGGGGCGGACATGAAGCTTAAAAGAAAAGGGGATACATTATGGGTTTCATCGATACGATTATCAGCCGTGCCAAACAAGACAAGAAGACCATCGTTTTGCCCGAATCATACGACCCGCGCATCATCGAGGCCTGTGCCAAGCTGTTGCAAGAGGATATCGTCCGCGTCGTCATGATCGGCGACAGGGCCCGGATCGAGGCCGTCGCCCCGCAGTGGGACATTTCCGGCGCCCGCTTTGTCGATCCAAAGACCAGCGAACTGACCGAACCGTTTATCAGCGCCTTTTACGAGATGCGCAAGGCCAAGGGCATGACGCTGGAAAAGGCCCGCGAGATGATGCGCGACCCGCTCTATTTCGCGGTCATGATGGTCAAGCAGAACGAAGCCGACGGCATGGTGGCCGGTGCGATCAACAGCACGTCGAACACGCTGCGGCCTGCGCTGCAGATCCTGAAGACTGCACCCGGAACCAAGATCGTATCCGCCTTCTTCATGATCATCGTGCCCGACTGCCCATACGGGCTGGACGGCACGTTCCTGTTCGCCGACAGCGGCCTGGTTGAGAATCCGGACGCGGACCAGTTGTCCGAGATCGCCCTTTCGTCCGCCAGGACATTCCGCCTCCTGACCGGCGGCGAGCCCCATGTCGCCATGCTTTCCTACTCCACGTGCGGAAGCGCCAGGAGCGAGCTGACCGAAAAGGTGATCGAGGCGACCCGGCTGGCCAAGCAGAAAGCGCCCGAGCTGAGCCTTGACGGCGAACTGCAGGTCGACGCAGCCCTCGTCGAGCAAGTCGCCAGGAGCAAGGCGCCCGGCAGTCCGGTTGCGGGCAAAGCCAACGTCCTGATCTTCCCCGACCTCAATTCCGGCAACATCAGCTACAAGCTGGCCCAGCGCCTGGCCAAGGCCGAAGCCTACGGGCCGGTCACGCAAGGTATCGCCCGGCCGGTCAACGATCTGTCCCGCGGCTGTTCCGCAGACGATATTGTCGGTGTCGTCGCGATCACGGCGGTCCAGGCACAATCGATCGACTGATCAGGCGGCAGGGAAAACCTGCCGCTCTTTATGGAGGATATAAAATGAACGTCTTGGTCATCAACGCGGGCAGTTCCTCGTTGAAATATCAGTTCCTGAACGCTGAAACCGGTGCCGTGCTCGCGCGAGGCGGCGCCGAACGCATTGGCTTGAAGGACGCTTTCATCAAGCACAGCCTGAACGGGGCCGATCCCCTGACGCTGTCGATCGACCTGCCGGACCACAAAGTGGCGGTCCAGGCGGTGCTGGACGCGCTGACATCCGATCAGCACGGCGTGATCAAGAGCATGAGCGAGATCGACGCCGTGGGGCACCGGGTGGTGCACGGCGGCGAGAAATTCGCCTCGTCTGTCCTGATCACCCCCGAAGTCAAAAAAGCGATCCGAGCCTGCTTTGACCTGGCTCCGCTGCACAACCCGCCCAACATGACCGGTATCGAAGCTTGTGAGGACGCCATGCCCGGTGTGCCGCAGGTCGCGGTTTTTGACACGGCGTTTCACCAGAGCATGCCGCGCAAGGCCTACATGTACGCCTTGCCCTATGCGCTCTATGAAAAGCATGGCATCCGCCGCTA
>JAAZFW010000288.1 GCA_012511525.1 Clostridiaceae bacterium | reverse complement strand
GTGTAACTGAGCACCAGGATCGGTACGGTGACACCGGCCTGCCGTAGTTCGATCGCTTCATCCAGCATGGAGACAGCCAGCCGGCTGACGCCGTTAGCCAGCAAAACGGGAACCAGCGGGAAGACGCCATGCCCGTAGGCATCGGCCTTGACAACGCCCATAATTTCACAGCTGCGGTGCACCTTGCTGCGCAGCAGACGCACGTTGGCCGCGATCCGGTCCAGGTCCACTTCAGCCCAGGAGCGGGTCAGGAAATCGCGCTGCTGCGCCTGCCAGATCTGGTTGGCCCGGTCAGACATGTTCCACTTCCCATCCGGTCCGGTAAAAAGCCGGCCCCAGCTGATCGATCACATCACGCGGCAGCATGGCGCGCCGGCCTTTCTGCTGCGCGGCCAGGTCGGCAGCCAGTCCATGCAGGTAAACCCCGGCGCAGGCTGCCTGGAGCGAGGATAACCCCAGGGCCATCAGGGCGCCTGTCAAACCCGCCAGCACATCGCCGCTGCCGCCGCGTGCCAGGCCGTCCTGTCCGGTCGAATTGATCCGGCAAGACCCGTCTGGAGCGGCCACCACTGTTGCCGCACCTTTGAGCATCACAATGCAGCCGCTGCGCCCAGCCAGTTCAACCGCAGCGCGCAGGCGGTCAGTCACATCGAGGTCCGGCGCAAGCCGGCGAAACTCTCCCGGATGGGGCGTTAAGACAGGCATGGTTTGACCGGTCTGTGCCTGACGCGATTGCAGCAGCGGCCAGTAATGGTCCGGCCGGCGGCTGATTTCGTTTAAAGCGTCGGCATCAATCACCAGATTACGCGCCCGGGCGATAACCGTTTCCAGCAGGTTCGGCAGTTGGTCGGAGCGACCCAGGCCCGGACCAATCACGACACTGTCGGCAGAAGCCAATGCGGGCTGCAGGATGTCTTCAATCGTGCCACCCGGCGTCAGGAGCAGCTGGAGTGCTTCCGGGCAGGCCGGCAGAATGACCGGGCTGATTTCCGGCGGGATGGCCAGCTGCAGCAGACCAACGCCTGCACGCGCCGCCGCTTCTGCTGCCAGTACGAGGGCGCCGGGCATCGCGGCAGAACCGGCTGCCAGCAGGATGCGGCCAAACAGACCTTTGTGGCTGTCCGGCGGCCGAACGGGACACCAGGGCCGCACCATGGCGTCGGTTATCCGGAAAACCGGATTCCGGTCCAGGCGATTCAGCACGCGGTCTGTCAGATCAAGTCCGATTCCGATCGGCTCAATGACCAGCCGGCCGGACAGAAACCGGCCCGGAGCGGCGCAAAGGCCGATTTTCGGGCGTACAAACGTGACCGTCCAGTCAGCCCGGATCGCACAGTCGGCGGCCAGGCCGCTGTTGCTGTCCAGTCCGGACGGGATGTCGATGGCGATAACCTGATTGCCGGTTTTGGCCGCATCGGCCGTCCACTGGCTGACCGCGCAAAACTGGGCAGGAGTTTCGCGGCTGACATCAAAACCGGAACCGAAAATGCCGTCAATGATCAGACCGCTGCGCAGACCGGTGAAATCATCCGACTGCGGTGTCGTCAGGCAAAAGCCAAGATTGATCAGCGCCTGCCGGTTCGCAGCCGCTTCTTTGGGAAGGACGGCATCCGGAAACAGCTCCCGGCAAGTG
>JAAZFW010000287.1 GCA_012511525.1 Clostridiaceae bacterium | reverse complement strand
TTTTTGAAGACCACCAGAAACGTGGCCATGAAACCTTGCTTGGATCGCTCGGTCTGGCTGTGGTCGGGCTCGCGCACGACGAAAAAAGTCACCAGGATCGTCGCGGCCATGATCAGGCCGAAGATCAAACCCACGTTGCTGTAGCCCTGGCGCGGCGTCGGGGCCAGGCCGACGACCGGCAGCACGATCGCCGCGCCCAGCAGGGTGCCGATCACGGCGAAGCTGAAGCGAAAGCCATTGAGGCTGGTCCGTTCCTTGTAGTCGCGGGTCAGCTCGGGCGTCAGCGAACCGTAAGGGATGTTGACGACGGTGTAGGCGGTGTTGAGCAAACAGAGCGCCGCCGTCGCCCATGCGAACAGGAGCCAGGGCGAGTCTGTGATCGCCGGCGCGGTGAAAAAGTACCAGGACGCCAGGAGCAGCGGCAGGGCGCCGAACAGGAAATAGGGGCGGCGGCGCCCCAGACGGGTCCGCGTCCGGTCGGAAAGGAACCCGACCATCGGATCGGTGACGGCGTCCCAGACCTTGCCGACCAGGATCGCCGCGCCGGCCAAACCGGCCGCCAGGTGAACCGTGTCGGTCAGGTAGACCAGGGCGTAAAAACCCATCGCCGTGAAAAACAAGTTGCCGCCCAAATCGCCGATGCCAAAACCCAGCTTGACACCAAAAGTCAGGCGTTCTGCTCCCGTCCGGGACTGACGCGGTTTAGCGTTCATCTTCTCTTCCCTCCATGCATGCGGTCAATTGGGCCCTGAGCGCTTCGGACGCCTGACGCGCGGCCAGCCTGCCATCCTGGCCGGCGTCGGCCAGGTGCCAAGTCAGATCGATCATCTGCCCGGGAACCAGCCGGGCCTGCTTGCGGATGCGGTTGCTCCGGTTGCTGATGTTGCCGCCGCGCAGCCGCTTGACCAAATCGTCCAGGTTGAGGACGGTTTCGACCAGGCGGTCGTAGGCGGACCCGGTCAGCGGCGGATCGCGCAGGTAATTGACCTGGTGGTAAGCCATCAGGTCGGCCAGCTCCATGTGGCGCATGGCCAGCCAGGCCTCGCCGGCCCGGCGCTGCGCCAGGGCGCGGCCCAGGGCGGTGCCGTCGGCCCGGGCCGGGTAGATGAGGTCCCAGCCCGCCTGGCGAACCCGGTACACGCGCTGAATCGGGTCTTTCCCCGAATCGGCAAGCCCCAGGATCGCTTCGCTCCGGCCAAGCGCGGCCTCCACAACCCGCTCCCAGCGCTGCTGTGCGGTCAGGCCGGCAGGCGGCGGGCAGGTGTAGAACGTTTCGCAGATCTCCAGGAGACGGTTGTCGACGCGTTCGGCTACATCCTGCATGACTTGCAGCTGTTGTCCGTTGAGATCCTTGTGCGCCGGCAGGCCGCTTTCCTTTTCAAGCCGGCGCAGCATCCTGGCCAGCTGACCGGCGGCGCGCGCGTCGTAGCGGTAATGAACCGAGACCGGCAGAATCTGGACGCGCTCGGTCCGGCCGGCCTGGGCCAGTTCCTTGACACACCACAACCCCATGCGGACGGCGCCCTGCTCGACGCGCGGCGCGGCTTCACTATGGTACGAAATCTGGCCTTCCGGCGACAGCGCCAGCGGATGCGCCCCATTCAGGAGCAGATCGCGGATTGCGCGGATGCCGGCGGTATCCGTCCGGGCATGGTAGACCGGTACCGCGCCGACCCGCGGGAGGATGAAGCGGATCAGGGGACCGCCCCACAAGGCCACGGCATAATCGTGCACCATGTGCAGGTGCGGCCGGACCGGCAGCGGCTGGCCCAACCGGCGGGCCAGGCGCGGCAGCACCTGCTGGAAAGCATGCAGCAGCAGCTGCGGTTCGTCGCCATACGGGTGGCGAAAGGCGACCAGCAGACGGGTCTGACCGGTCTGGAAAGCGCGTACCGCCTCGAGGAAGCGCTGCGGCCGGACAAGCTCGATATCGTTAAAGGCAAGGCCGAGACGCAGGTAAAACGGCGCCAGGAAGCGCACCAGGGGCATCAGGGG
>JAAZFW010000286.1 GCA_012511525.1 Clostridiaceae bacterium | reverse complement strand
TTGACGACTCCTCTGCAAATGCTATAATTGATTTGAAAAGAGTCTTTCGCAGCAAGAAAGTGCAGGCGATATGCCTCCACTTTATGACGCGTTATAAAATAATAACACTCGCATCGAACGGTGTCAACGAAAATTGACACCTTTTTTTAGCGGGGAACCCAACCGGGGTCCGGATCCGGCCTGGCTGCCGGATCCGGTTCCTGATTTGTTCAGCCAACGAAACGGTATCCGAATGTGCTGATTTTGTATGGATAGTTTTTTACTTCCTCTTCCAGGTATGCCTGGTATGCTTCACCCTTCAAGGTGTCGGTGGCGCTGAAAACCCAATCCATGCCGGCTGGGCCGACATAATACATGACATGGAATCCAAAATCGGTCTGGACAATCCCGGTATCGCCGGTCATGCGGGCCGGGTCAAAGCACCAGTCTTCAAATTCCTTGACCATCTGGCCACGGTTAACCGCTTCGTAGAGGCCGCCCTGCTCGGCGTTGCTGTCAGCGGTGTTCGCCTTGGCCAGTTCGGCGAAGGCCTCCTCGGTTTTCGCGCCGGCCTCGTACTCGGCCAGCAGGTCTTCCGCCTTTTTCCTGGCGGCATTGATCTGCTCCTCGGTAGCGGAGGTGCGGTTGGCGGAAATCAGGATATGGCGAACGTCGACCCGCTGATATTCCGCTTTGCGGCGCGCTTCGAAATAGAGCACATAATAGCCGGAGACCGAATCGATGACCGTCTTGTCGCCCGCTTTGCGCGCGGCGTCGAACAGCCATGTGTTCTGGGCCGTCATGGTGACTTCGCTCTTATGCTTGCTGGTCCGCAGGGAGTAGTCTTCGTTCTTGTATTGCACCTTGTCCGACTCACTGGCGTATTCGATGCACAGTTCGCGGAACGAATCGCCATCGGTGATCCGCTCCAGCATGGCGTCAACTTGCTTTTTCGCATCTTCCATCGCCTTGGTCTTTATGGCATCCGTGGCGCCGGTCTCATAATCGGCCGCCAGGTAGAAGACGCGGTAGTCGATGACATCGTAGCTGTCCGGGTTTTTCTCGTAGGCAGCTTGGAGTTCGGCATCGGTAAAGGTGAAGCTGTCCGCTTTTTGCGCGGCATAGCGGTCGGCCAGCAGCAAACGCTCTGTACAGCGCCGCAGGTCGTTTTCGTTCATGCCGGGCCCAAACGCCGTGATCAGGTAGTTTTGCAGCGTGACCTTCTCCTGCAGGGCGGCAGAGGACAAATTTTTCATGTAGTTGTCGATCAGGGCCTGGTCCTCTTCGGTTAGGGACACACCGGCCTGACGAGCCTGGTCGGCCAGCATGACATCCTGCTGCAGGTCCTTGATCGCCAGGTCCTTCAAATAATCGGCGTTTGTCTCAAACCCTTCGATGCCGCTGGGTGCCTTCAAGGTGGCTTCGGTTTGCGGATCAGCCGGATCGAGACCGTAGTTGCCCAGTGTCTGGAAGTAGTAATAGTTGACATCCACGGCCTTGACCGCTTCGCTTCCGACCGTCAGGGCGGTCAGTTTCTGCTGGGGCAGTCCGCTGCGGACAATCGCCCACAGGCCGGTTGCCAGCAGGGCGACGACCAGAACGGCAATGGTGATCAGGCGCGCCAGCGGGTTGCTGGTCTTGATCTGTTTTTTGCCGCCTTCCTTGGCTTTCATTTTCGCCAGACGGGCCTTGCGCTCGGCACGCTGTTGCTGAGCCTTCCACTGTTCAGGTGCTTTGGGAACGTCACGCATGGTTATCCATCCTTTATGTTTGGTTGTCATTCCGATCCATTATACACAGCCCGCGCGCCGCAGGCAATTGTCTGGCCCGATGATACAGGAATATTGTGACACCAATATGAACAGGCTACGGGGATTCTGTCTTCTTCCGGGCAGGCGCCTTGAACCCAAGTTCAGCGGCTTTTTTGTAGAAGCTCGTGCTTTTCAACCCGCTTTGGCCTGCGGCTTCCCGTCCGCTGATCCGTCCCTCCGCCCAGGCCCGGCAAATCTCGCGAAATCCGGGCGGAATGGGCATGGGGGGCCTTCCGATGCGCCGCCCGGACGCGCGCGCTTTGCAGATGCCGGCTTTTTTCCGTTCCGACTGGTAGGTGAAATCCAATTTTTCGAAGGCAGCGAGGGTTTTCAGCGCCTGCTTGCCGGACGGGCTGCGCGTATCCAGTCCCTCGCCGAGAACAACAAGTTCCGCACCGGCCTGTTCGATCCGTCTCACGCAGGCTAAGAAATCGCGCAAGTGGCTGCAGAAGCGGTCGATTGAAGCGGTGTACACGACATCGCCGCTTTGCAGCAGGGCCAGGAGCCGGCGCCGCTGCTCGCGCCCCGACGAGGCCTTGAGATTGCGGTCGATGAAGATACGCGTGAATTCGCCGATCGTATCCAGCTGCATCGCCTGCCTGCTGATGTCTCCGTCATAGCCGTCCAGCAAAATATAGCCGTAGCGCGCCAAATTGCTTCCTCCCGCGTTCCGGCCGTCAGGCTTCTGCTGTGTCTTCAGACGGATCAGGCTGAACGAGAATTTCGACTTTAGACACCCGCTTCTCTTCCATGGCCAGCACCTTGATGACAAGATTTTCATAAGTAACGGCAGGGAGCTCGTTCTCCTCCGGGATACGGCCTAACTGGCTGATAACAAATCCGCCCATGGTGTCGAAGTCGTCATCGGGAAACTCGATGCCGATCGCCTCCCCGACTTCATCCAGGTCCGCCAGGCCGTCGATCAGCCAGGTCTGGTCATCCTTGCGGACGATTTCCAGCTCTTCCTCGTCGTACTCGTCCTGAATGTTGCCGACGATCTCCTCGAGGAGGTCTTCGATGGTGACGATACCGGCGGTGCCGCCGTACTCGTCGATCGCGACCGCCATCTGGGCGTGGTCACGCTGCATTTCACGGAAGAGGGCGTCGATGTTTTTCGATTCCGGAACAAAATAGGGCGGCCGAATCATGTTGCGCAGTGAGAACGGTTCGCGAAACCCTTCGGCGGCGTGGTAAAGCAGGTCCTTGATGTGCAAAATGCCGACGATGTTATCGATGTTGTCGTCATAAACCGGAATCCGGGTGTATTTCTCGTGGATCGCCACTTCGAGGACTTCCGCATAGTCCGCGTCGACATCGAGCGAGACAATGCTGGTCCGGTGGGTCATGATTTCGGACACTTCCTTGTCGTTGAACTCGAAGATCTTGTTGATCATCTCTTTTTCTTCTTCATGGATGCTGCCCGATTCACGGCCGACATCCACCATCATGCGGATCTCTTCCTCGGTCACGGTCCGGTCCGTCTGGGTCGGATCGATGCCCAGGATGCGCAGGACCAGGTTGGTGGAGCGGGTCAGCAGCCAGACGAAAGGCTTCATGAATTTCCCAAGGCCCGTGATGATCGACGCGACGGCGTTGGCCAGTTTTTCCGGATTGTGCTGCGCGACCCGCTTGGGGACCAGCTCGCCGAGCACAAGCGAAAAATAAGCCAGAATAACCGTCACGACCACCACGCTGGCGGAACGGATGATCGGCAGGTCAATCCCGATCGCCGCGTAGAGCCGATCCGCGAAAATGTCCGCGGCGAAAGCCGATGAGAGAAAACCGGCCAGTGTGACGCCGACCTGGATGGTGGCGAGAAAACTGCCGGGCTCGTTGATCAGCTTGACCAGCTTGCGCGCGATGTGG
Organism: Clostridiaceae bacterium; assembly: GCA_012511525.1. Lineage (GTDB taxonomy): Bacteria > Bacillota > Clostridia > Saccharofermentanales > UBA5734 > JAAYBY01. Next base: position 7,418 of record JAAZFW010000286.1, on the reverse strand, counting down.
TCGCCTTCTTCGGCTTTTTTGCGAACTTTGTTGTCGTTGAGCGTGATAACGGCGATTTCCGTTGCCGAAAAGAACGCATTGACCAGGATCAGAAGGAACAAAACCAAAAAATCAAGGATCAGGGATGTGTTCGAAGAAAGCGGCTGTGCTACAGCCGCGAGCATCGTACCTATACTACTGCCATCTTCCACTGTGGTGAATCTCCTTTTATCGCTCCGGCCTCGGCCGAATGCTGAACGGCAGGAAGAAGCAGCCTGCCTGCTGTGATTCAGTCCAATCATATCAGGTTTCGTTTCCATTCTCAAGCCTAAATTGACAACTGAGCCGGCCGAATGTCATAATGTTGGACATTAACCGTGGCAGGTAAGACGGAGGCAATCCATGACGTTTGCCGAGAAACTCAGTCTTTTGACCCGCGTCTTTAAAATCAGCAACAGCCGGCTGGCGCGTGCGATCCATGTGGATACGTCACTGGTCAGCCGTTGGAAATCCGGCGAACGGACGCCTTCAGCGCTTTCGCCGCACATCGCGGCCATGGCCTCCTTTTTCATCCAGATCGACGCTTACCCCTACCAGCGCGCCTACTTGGACAAACTGGTGGGCGTTTTGCTGCGCGATATGCCAGATGACGACAAGCAGTCGCGCACCCACGCCCTGGCTAACTGGCTGGCTTCGGAAGACCGGCGCGACATGCCTGGCATACCCGAACACCTGCTCATGTCCGCGGATGGCCCCGACCTGCTGGTCGGATCCATCCGCCAGGCGGTAACCGCGGCCGTCCCCCGTTCTGGCGCCTTTTCGCCGAGTCTGCCCGGCTGGTCTGAAGCGGGGCAGCCGGGCCTGGCGGCACAGGGCACGTTCTACCTGGGTATCGACGGACGACGCCAGGCGGTCATCAATCTGCTCCAGGATATCCTGCACCAGGAAGAACCCTGTGAGCTCATGCTGGTCAGCGAAGAGCCGATGGACTGGCTGCTGGACGATCCTGCCTTCACACGCACCTGGATGAGCCTGATGTTCCAGGTTATCCGGAGCGGGCATCACATTACGGTCATCCACATCGTCAACCGCAAGTCCCAAGATATCGCCCAGATCGTCGAATACTGGCTGCCGCTTCATTTGGCCGGGCACATACATTCCTTCTATAAGCCCAATTACGACGATCCGGCCATCCGAAGTTCGCTGTTTATCGTCGGCGGGCGCCTGGCCTGCCATGCGCAGTCATCCGCGAACCAGCCTGGCCAGTACCTGACCCGAATCGACGACGATCCCGCCCTGGTCGAATACTATACGCACGTATACGCTGGCTACCTCAACCAGTGCCAGCCGTTTCTCAAGGCTTACGGCGCCCATAACGCGGCCGCGCTGGCCGGCGAACTTGAGAACCTTAGCGGTCAGCGGCAAGTCACGCTCCGGTGGCACCTGAACATCGATTACCTGCCTGCGCGAACGGCTGCCCGTCTGTCCGGGCAGCTCGATACCGATTTGCCCGTTCAACCGGATCCGGACGCACAGGTCATCGACCTCGTCCCCGATACCTTGCTGGAGGACATCCTCATCCAGGGTGCCGTCATCCGTTCCGACTGCGCCCTGTTCCTTGACCGGCCCTTCCGGCTTGATTCGACGGAATCTGCCGAATGGCTGCTGGGTGTCGCTGCGGCCTTGCGCAGCCTGAAAAACTACGAGCTGTATTTTTTTCCCGCCGGTGACGCTGCATCACTGGGCTGCAGCCTGGCCAGCTACGAGAACCAGGCGGCGCTGTTCGCGCCGGTCGAGGCCAGCCAGGCCTTTACCATCCTGCTGCAGGAGCGCAATGCCCTCTATTCGCTTGGCCTCTACCTGGAGCGCTTCATCAGCCGGATTCCGACGAGCCAGCGCAGCAAGCCCGATGTCATCCGCCGCCTGGAGCGCACCGCCGAACTGCTCATCCAGCAGGCACAACCACCAGATCCGCCATCGATCCCATAGACCTGTTCACATGAAAGGAGCCCATCACGATGACACGAGAAGAAAAACAAGCCAAATGTTTCGCCTGGCACGCCCGTATCCGGCCAGGCACCGCCGAGGAGTACCAAAAGCGCCACGATGAGATCTGGCCGGAAATGACGGCCGTTCTTAACGAAGCCGGCATCCATAACTATACCATCTGGCTGTACGGTGACCAGCTGTTCGGCTATTACGAATGCGACGACCTGGAAAAAGCGGCCCGCGTCCAGGCCGGCAGCCCGGTCGTCGACCGCTGGAACGTGTACATGAAGGATATCCTGATGATGGAGTTCGATCCCCAAACCGGTGTGACACCGCCGCTGCAGCTGATGTTCTATCACCCATAAAAGATATTTTCCCGATAAAAAAGCCTTCGCCCGGACATGCGGGCGAAGGCTTTTTTGCTTGATGAAAGGGATGTTTACTCTTCGTCTTCCTCCATGCGGGCACGGGCGTCAGCGATGACCTTGTCGGCCACCACCTGCGGGGCCTGCTCGTAGCGGGCGAAGTTGATCGTGTACCAGCCGCGGCCCTGGGTCATGGACTTGAGGTCGGTGGCGTATTTCGCCATCTCGGACGTCGGCGCCTCGGCCTGCACGACCTGACCGTCGTCATCCGGGTTGATCCCCATGATCCGCCCGCGCCGCTTGTTGAGGTCGCCCATGATGTCGCCGAGAAAATCGTCGGGGATATGGATCTCTACGGTGCTGATCGGTTCGAGCAGCACCGGCGACGCCTGCGGCAGACCGGCCTTGTAGGCCAGGCGGGCAGCGATCTTGAAAGCCATTTCCGACGAGTCGACATCGTGGTAGGAGCCGTCGACCAGCGTTGCTTTCAGGTTGACAACCGGATAACCGGCCAGGATGCCGCGGCCGATCGCCTCCTGCAGGCCTTTTTCGACGGCCGGATGGAAGGACTTGGGCACGGAGCCGCCGAAGATCTTCTCTTCGAAAACCAGGCCTTCCTCTTCGCCGGGCTCGAACTCGATCCAGACATCGCCGTACTGGCCGTGTCCGCCGGTCTGCTTCTTGTGCCGGCCCTGGACCTTGACTTTCTTGCGGATCGTTTCGCGATAGGGAACGCGCGGCTCTTCCAGAGTCGCCTCGACGTTGAACTTGATCTTCAGCTTGCTGCGCAAGACATCGATCTGCTGTTCGCCAAGGCCAGATACGACCAGCTGCCGCGTCTCTGGATCGTTGACCACGCCAAACACCGGGTCCTCGTCCTTAAGCTTATGCAGACCGGCCATGATCTTGTCTTCCTCGCCTTTGACCTTGGGCACGATCGCCATGGTCAGGCAGGGTACCGGGAATTCGATTTGCGGCAGGGTCAGAACCTTGCTGCGGTCACACAGCGTGTCGTTGGTCGCGGTCACCATTAGCTTGGTTACGGCGCCGATGTCCCCGGCACTGACCTGATCCACCTGGTTCTGCTTTTTGCCGACCATCGAGAAAACAGAGCCGACGCGCTCATCTTTTTCCTTGAGCGGGTTGTAGACGGTGCTGTTGGCTTTGAGCGTTCCCGAGCAGACTTTGAACAGCGAGATACGGCCGACGAACGGGTCTGCGATCGTCTTGAATACAAAAGCGGCCAGGGGGCCGTTCGGATCGGCCTGCAGCGCGACGGTTTCGCCGGACGACTGCGCCTCAACCGCCTTGGTCTCGGCGGCGGTCGGCAGGCAGCGGATCAGCTGATCCACCGTGAAAGCGATCGCCCAGTTGGCCGTGGACGACCCGACAAAGACAGGATTGAGCGAGCCGCTCAATATGGCCGCGCGGATGCCCTGATCCAGTTCCTCATCGCTGAAGGGCTCGCCGCTGAAGTATTTCTCCATCAGCTCCTCATCGGTTTCCGCTACCGCTTCGTTGAGGGCCTCGCGCAGGCTCTCGACCTCGTCGGCAAGTTCCGCCGGCATGTCTGCCGGAGAAGCCGTGCCGGTTTTCCGGTCCAGGCTGTACGCCTGGCCGTTCATGACACTGATCACGCCGGTCATCTGGCCGTCCTGGAGAATCGGCAGCGCAAAGGGAACCACCGCCTGGCCATAGCTCTCCTTCAGACTGGCGAGCGCCTTATCGAAATTGGCGTTGGCTTCGTCCATGCGGCTGATCATAAATGCGAACGGGACTTGTTTCCGGCGGCACAGCTTGACGGCTTTATCGGTGCCGACCGCCGCGCCGTCCTTGGCGCTGACCAGGATAAGGCCGGCGTCCGCGACCTGAACGCCCTGCATCACTTCACCGACAAAATCGAAATCACCGGGGGTGTCGATCAGGTTAAGCTTGTTGTCGTTCCAGGCACAGGAAGCGGTCGATGTATTAAGAGAGACTTGCCTGCGGATTTCCTCAGGATCAAAGTCCATGACTGTATTGCCGTCTGCCGCCCGGCCCATGCGGTCGATGACCTTGGCACTATAAAGCACCGCTTCGGCAAACGCCGTCTTGCCCGAACCGCCATGGCCCATAAGAACAAGATTGTTGATCTTGTCTGCGGGAAAGTTTTTCATACCAAGAATACCCCCTTAATCGATCGCCCGCGCAGCAAGGCACGCCAGATGCCGGGCGGGCACTGTGCATTCCATTATACTATGCACTTTCACCAAGTTCCACTATGAATTTTCACAAGATTACTGACAGCGAATCTGCCATTCTCCCAGTAAATTTTCAAGATCCTCACGACGGGTCACGGCCATGGCGGCCGCTCGCAGGCGGGCGGCTCCGGGTGTACCGCGCAGGTACTGGCCAAGATGGCGGCGCATCTCGCGAACGGCGGTCGCTTCGCCAAGCAGTTCGGCCAGCTGCGCCAGGTGCTCGAGAATGATGTCCCGGCGGTCCTCCGGACCAGGTCCGGTGCCGTCCTGGCTGTGAATCTGGCGGAACAGCCAGGGGTTTCCCTGGGCTGCGCGGCCGATCATGACCCCGTCAACGCCGGTCTCGCGCAGCATGCGGTCCGCGTCCTGCCAGCACGTGACGTCGCCGTTGCCGTAAACCGGCAGCGAGACCGCAGCCTTGACCGCGGCCAGGACAGACCAGTCAGCCTTTCCGCCGTACATCTGCGCGCGCGTCCGGGCGTGGACCGTGATCGCGGACACGCCGCAATCGGCGAGCATGCGGGCAAACAAAACAGCGTTAACCGACGCGTCATCCCAGCCGCTGCGGCACTTGACGGTCACCGGCTTGAGCCCTTGGGCTGCAGCGACCGCCTTTTGTGCGATCCTGGCGGCCAGCTGGGGCGTTTGCATCAGGGCACAGCCGGCACCCTCAGAAACGACTTTGCGAACCGGGCAACCCATGTTGATGTCGATCAGGCTGCAGCGGCCGAGGATGGGATGGTCGAGAATTTGCCAGATTGCCGCGGCGAAGTCATCCGGGTCCGCTCCGAACAGCTGGATGCCCATGGCTCCGGCATCGGCATCGATCGCCAGGTAGCGCCAGTTGCGGCGCATGGCCGGATCGTGCATCATGCCGCGTGCACTGACCAGTTCCGTTACGGTCAGGCCCGCGCCCATCCGGTGGCAGATGCGGCGGAAAGCCAGGTCCGAGGTGCCCGCCATCGGTGCCAGGGCCAGGTTGTTGGGCAAACTGAGCGTCCCGATGCCAAGCGGGCGCACCAGCAGGTTCCGGTTCATGTCTCCTGACCGCTCAGCTGCTTCCTGATGGCGTCCAGAACGCGGCCGCGTTCAGGTTTGTCACGCACATCACCCTGGAAGAGGATCGGCTCGCCGACATGGATCGTGTGCGATTGGGCATTGGCATAAAGCGGTGTAAAAGGAATATGACGGCCCGTCTCCCGGTAATAGAGGCGGTCGATCATCAAGAAGCCGTCGTACAAGTCACCTATTTCCGGATCATGGCTGGCATAGTCGCGGTCCGGAAAAATTAAAAGGCTCTCCCCTTGCGTCAAGGCAGCGATGCTTTTCTGGTAGGTGCGGATGATCTGCATCGAGTTGCGGTAGACCGGTATCGTCCTGCCCGAGCGCATCAAGGCCGGCAGGTAGGCGGCAATCACCACAGTAGCCAGGTATGCCTTCCACCTGGGCCAGCCGAAGCGTTCCGTCAAGGTGTAGTCCATCATGTGCCGGTGGCAAGACTTGCGGTCATGGTACACGTGCAGCGACCAGGTTCGGATTTTTCCCGGCAGCCAGGGGATGGTCATGAAGATTCCCTTGGTATCGAAATGCCGGCATAAATAGACCTGCGGATCGTGGAGCTTTTCAGCGCCGCAGATCCGGTACGTCGGGTAAAACCGACGGATTAAAAACCTGGAAAAACGATACAGGCGACCGTAGTCATGCATACTGTTCCACCACATTCCGCTCAAATGCTCAGAACCCGGGAACAGGTCAGGGTACGCTGTGCGCCGCGATTCTTATCTCATGTTAATGATTGCCCGCCGTTTTGTCAAAAGTAAAACATGCAGCGGTCCAGTTGGGTCATCAGGTTCTCAAAACGGCGTCATACCAGGCATTTCAGGCATTTCGCCACGCCTTTTGTTAACATTTTGTTCATATTTGACCGCTATAATAAGGCATACAGCAATACCTGTTGTCTCTGCCGCGCGTATCATGACGAATAAAGGGGGATGCCTGATGATCTTTGGTGACAAATCTAAAAAAATCGAAACCTATGCCAAAAAAGGTAAATCAGCCAAAATTATTCCTTTATTGACGGACAGAAAGAAAGACGTACGTATGAGTGCGATCAAGGCGCTCGGAAACATCGGTGACGACCACTGCGTCAACAATCTTCTGTTGCTGCTGGGCGACCCCGATCCGGAAATCCGCCGCCAGACAGCGGCCAGCCTTGGCGATATCGGCAAGGATGTCTGTAAGACGCATCTGCAAAGCCGCGTGAAACAGGAAACAGATGAAAAGGTTTTGGACGCCATGCACGATTCGATCATGCGCATCTCGGCTAAGGTCGGCTACGTCAAGTAAACGCCCCATCTTAGGCAAAACGTAAAAAACTGCTGGAACAGCATTTGTTTCAGCAGTTTTTTTGGCGTCCCGGGCAGGAATTGAACCCGCATCAACAGCTCCGGAAACTGCCACCTTATCCATTAGGCCACCGGGACACAGCTTCGTCATTATAAGCCATCAACGGTTAAAATGCAATTGCCTCAGAGCAGATAGCCGACGGCCCGGACCGGACTGCCGTCGCTGCCCGGCAACAGCAGCGGGAACGCAAACAGCTGGACGCGCTTCCCGGTCAGGCTGGACAGGCCGGCCAGGCTTTCGATGATCACGACATCATGCTGCAGCAAGATCTCATGCATCAAGGCCGGCCGCGGCCCTGACTCCAGGACGGTCGGCAAATCCAAACCGAAAAAACCGATCTGACGCTGGACCAGGCGCGCGCCGGAACCAGGCGCGAATTGGGGGATATCCTGGTAATAAGCCACCTGATCGCGATGCTGATCCCAGCCGGTCGCCAGCA
>JAAZFW010000285.1 GCA_012511525.1 Clostridiaceae bacterium | reverse complement strand
TTGCGGGCCGCACGGCAGGCGGGACAACGCTGGGGTTCGTTGTCAAAACCCTTCTCCCGATAAAAAGCTTGTTCATTCTCTGTGAAAACAAATGTCGCGCCGCAATCCTTACATACGATGTTCTTGTCTGGCATGTTAAAAATCCTCTTTCATATTTGGCTCGTTTTCTCCGGCCTGGTTATACCTGGTGCCTGTGCTCTGCTGTTGCGCATCGACGCAATCAAGACTATTAAATTCCTACTTGTCATGATAGAGGGGATCCGTCTCCCGACAGGTTGCCTCCGATCCTTGACGTCTTCCGATGTTGCTGTCCGGTTTCGGGGGTTCCTGATCCGGGCCTGGATAAATTGAGCCTTACGGCCACGACTTCTTCAGTAAACGCCGTTTCAGCGGTTTTGTCAAGTGGCCGTGACTCAGGCGATCCTTGCGCTAATCCTGGCATCTTCTGATTCCCATCCTGGTTTTGTTTCTTGCCCTCTCATGTCTTTTCTGCTGTATTTGGCGGTGTCATTGTAAAACGGTATCGGATACGCGCAGGAATGGAGGCCTTTGATACCCTATCTAAGTGTCATGTCACAAATTTGGCCGGTGCGCTGGCGATCACAGACTCAGGGACGAAACCCTGCTGCCTGCAGGTAATCGTCCAGATTTAAAAGGAAGCGCTCAATCGCCGGTCCTTTGTTTGCCTGCTGTGTTCGGCTTTGTATGACATTGCAGGTGCGAGAGGGAGGAGGAACGGAAAAATCCAGAATTTTCAGCCCGCTGTCCGACGAGACAAACCGAGCCACCGTCTCAGGACACGCCGCCCAAATTCGGGGAGCGCTCAGACAGGACATCAGCAACGTGGCATTATCGATCGAGATGCGCGGCAAAAGCTCCGGATCCCACCAGGTGTCATGCCAGTTTTGGTACTCATCGCTCCAAGGCAGGAATATCTCGTTTTGCGTGTCCAGTTCAGACGGATGGACGCTGCTGAGCTGGCCGAAATCCTCCGTTTGGCATATGAACCGTATTTTCTCCGAGAACAGGGGGCGGCAGATGATATCCTGATAGCTGCGCTGGCTGAAGACAAAACCGATATCTGCCGTCCCGGCATGGACTGCGGCATATATTTCTGATGAGGGAAGCGTGCTGACCCGCAAGCGCATATCGGGGAAACGCGCAGCAGCGCTTTTGAAAAAATCACGCAGGAGAAAGGCGTTGACACTGTCCGGAGCTGAAATGATGATTTCCGGCTGTTGAGACAGTTGGCCAAACTCGCGCGTCAGTTTCCAGAGCCCGGTCCACTGGCGGGCGATCGGCAAAAAATCAAATCCGTTCTTGGTCAATGCAACACGCCGGCGTCCCTTTTGCCTTTCGATCAGCGCAACACCCAGTTCGTCTTCAAGATTTTGGATCCGATGGCTGGCTGTTGACTGTGAGACAAACAGCTCTTGCGCCGCTTTGGAAATCGTGAGATGTTCGGCCACAGCCAGAAATGCCTGGATATCGCAAAGTTTCATGTCTTTCTCCAAATTATCTGATATTTGCATATTATATCGCGATATTTTGCGCTTGTCATATATTTTACACGAGAATATAATCGACGTAACAGCTGTAATCAACGAAATACTTCGTCAAACTTCAGAGGGATCAATATGAACAGACAACTGAAAATCGGATGGGCCAAGACCGACATCACCCCGGATCGTCCGGTCTATGTGATCGGCCAGCTGTATTCCCGGATATCTTCCTATGTGCACGATGCGTTGACGGCCACGTGCCTGGTCCTTGAGAACGGCACTGAGCAGATGGTCATGGTTTCGTGCGACATGGCGAGCGTACCGATCATGCACATCGACCGGATCCTCAAGCGATTGGACTGCCAGGGACTGGATCCAGCCAAAGTCGTGTTCAATGCGACGCACACCCATAACGCAACCATGTTTACGGCCAATACCACCTACGAAGTCTTCTTTAAAAGCGTGCTCGGCGATATCTGCCCGACACTGAACGAGCCTGACAACATACTGAAGGATGCTGAAGCTGAAGAATGGTTTATTGGGAAAATGGTGACGCTGATCACCGACGCGTGGGATGCCCGGCTTCCCGGCGGCGTCTCGCTGGCCCACGACTATGCCGCCGTCGCATTCAACCGCCGTCCCCAGTTTTTTGAAGACGGGCAAATCATCTCCAGGATGTACGGGTCGTGTGCCGATGCTAGTTTTCTTGGTTTCGAAGGCGCATCCGACCATGCCGCTGATATGCTCTACACCTGGGACACCGCTGGCCATCTGACCGGAACGGCCGTGTGCATTCCTTGCCCGTCACAAGTGTATGAGCTGCATTCATTTCTGTCCGCAGACTATTGGGCTGAAGCAAGAAATGCCATTCGCGGCGCCCTGGGAAATATCTTTATCCTGCCTTTGTTCGGGGCTGCCGGAGACCAGAATCCGCTCGATCTCGTCCTCTTGTCTAAAACCAACACCGAGGAGCTGAAGATCTGGAACGCGCAGGAAACCGAGGTGCACCGCCATTTCGATATGCTTGAGACCTGCAAGGATATCGGCGAGCGCATCAGCGAGGCGGTTGTCCGCGGGTATAGGAAAGCCCGCAACCGGATCGAGACCAGGCCGGTGTTTTTGACATCGGCCTTTACCATGGATGTCGCGCTGCGCTGTGTGGCGGAGGCGGATGTGATCGCCGCACAAAAGCGCATCGATTCGGTCAAGGCGAAATACACGCGGCCCGGCAGCCTTCCGGAAGCGGAGATGATCCGCTGCTTTGTGGACATCGGGTACATCAACCGCTGGAAGCTTCAAAACGAAACGACGCGCTTTAATTTCCCGGTTTATATCTTCAGGCTCGGCCGGGCGGTTTTTGCCACCAATCCGTTTGAGCTCTATGTGGATTACAGCTTCCGCATGAAGGCGCGCTGCAAAGCCGATCAGGCCTTCATCATCCAGCTTTCCTCGAACGCCAAGGGCGGATATCTTCCCACCACGACCGCCGTAGCAGGCGGCAGTTATGGCGCTTTGCCAGTCAGCACCATGGTCGGTCCGAATGGCGGCACCGAGCTTGTCGAAAAAACGCTCGCGGCCATGGATGCGCTCTGGCCATAACATGATCGGCTGGCGGGACCATAACCGGCATGTCCGATCCGCAAACAGGATGGAGGCAGGGACATGACGCATGCCCAAAGCCGCAGCGCGCAGATGTTGGACACAGAAATCATCTCGCTGCGCAGGACGTTTCACGCATGCCCGGAACTTGGCATGGAAAACCCCGTAACCGCGGATATCATCATCCGTTATCTGCGCGGCATCGGCGTCACGGACATCAAGAGCGGCCTGGGCGAAGGCACGGGGATTACCGCGATCATTCAAGGCGAACAGGCAGGCAAGTGCCTTGCCTTGCGTGCGGATACCGACGGCCTGCCGGTTATTGAAAAAACCGGCCTGCCGTTCGCCAGCGTCAACGGCAAGGCCCATGCCTGCGGGCACGACGCGCACATGGCTATGCTGTTGGGTGCCGCCCGCCTGCTGGTGGAAAAGCGACACCAGATCTGCGGCACGGTCAAGCTCATTTTTCAGCCGGGTGAGGAAATCGGGATCGGCGCCAAGAAGCTGGTCGCAGCTGGCGTGCTTGAGGATCCCCACGTGGATGCGATCGCGGGGCAGCATACGGGAAGCCTGTTCGATGGCATCTCCAGCGGGGAGATCGGCTATTTCCCCGATCGTTTCGGGTTTTGTGTCACGCGGATCGACGCTGTTTTCCATGGACGCGGCGGCCATACCTCGCGCCAGCACGAGGCGGTGGACGCTATCCTCATCGCCTGCCATGCCGTGACACAGCTTCAGGCCGTCATGTCGCGGGAGCGAAAATGCGACAGCCCTGCGGTGATTTCCATCGGCACGATTAACGGCGGTGTCAAAAACAACATCATCGCCGACTCTTGTGCTGTTTCCGGTACCATCCGGAGCAAGGACCCTGCGGAGCAACGTTTTTACGAAGAGCGGACCGAGAAAATATTTTGCTCCACAGCCAATAGTTTCCGAGGCTCCTGTTTCGTGTCGTTTCCGTTTCGCCTGGACAGCACGCCCATTGATCCCCATATGCTGGCAATCTTCAAAAGCTCTGCCGCAAAAGTTGTGGGCGGTGCGAGGATCAAGCCCGTCACCGCCGCAAATGCGGTCGGTGATGATTTTTCTGAGTATTGCCTGGATCGGCCGGGACTGTATTGGTTTCATGGCTCCGCACCGGATGCCGACCCCATATACCCGCATCACCACCCCCAATTTGACATTGATGAAAAGCCCCTTGGTGACGGGGC
>JAAZFW010000284.1 GCA_012511525.1 Clostridiaceae bacterium | reverse complement strand
GGTGTTCTTGATGACCTTGTTGGCGTCGACCACCCGGTATCCCCAGATCAGCTCGCCGGCCTTGATCGTTCCGTTGATCGAGGCCAGCAGGACTTCAAATTCGAGATAGAGCGGGTAGAGCGGGTCGGCAGGGCCGCTGACACGCAGGGGATTGTGCACGGTCGTGACAAAAAATTCGCACGTCCGGTTCAGGTTCTGGATCTGGCCGGCAATGAGCGGCCATTCTTTTTGGAAATCGGCACACCCCTGCAGCAGGGCCCGGTGAAAGGCGATGGCGGCCGGATCCGTGAAGTCCAGCAACCGGGCAAAATCGTCCATTGGATCGTAGGTCGGATCCGCGGCGCAGCGGGCCGCGAGTACACCAGCCAGGGCAGTTAGCATATCGCTGCCGTCCGGCGCGTCGTAATCGTCGGGATCGATCCCCCAAAGGCCGAAGATGGCATCCAGGGAAGGTCCGAGCAGGTTGTTGCCGCCAATGCATACCGTGACAAAGCGCGCGCTTTTGACCTGGGCGCGGCAGGCGGCCTGCTGCAGCTTGGCCAGCAGGTCATAGGTCTTGTCGCCCGGTTCGGCCAGGTTGAGGTATGTCAGGCTGGGATAGCGGGCCATAAGGGCATCCGCAAACTGGTCGTTGAAGCCGTGCAGGGTGGCCAGGTCACGATTGGCCGGATCGGGAAACGCACTCAGGCCGTAACCGGTCGAGTCACCCAGCGCGAGCAGGAACGGAGCAGAAGCGGCATGGACGCCGGCCACGGGCAAAAAGACCATGACGACGGTCAGCAGCAGGGCGATCAGCAACAGGCGTTTGGGCCGTTTCAGATTGAGCACAGGACATCCCTCCCATAACAAGACTGCGGCGTCTGTCTGATGGCGTTTCACTTCCTTTCGCAGCGACGGCCGCGAACACAACGGACTGTCTCTTAAAGAGCCGAACGCGTTGCTTTCAACAGATGGTGGCCTGTTGAACGTGAAACAGGAAGGGGACAATTCGATCATAGCACCAGGCCATGTGCGTGACAAGCACTGCCCGATGGGTGAGAACCGTCCCTTAACTGGCTGATCCTCCGGGGATGGGCTATAATGGAATAAAAGACCGCGAGGAGAACGATATGGATTCTTTTACTTTTCATAGCCCGACCTATTTTGCCTTTGGCCAGGACACGGAAAACCAGGCCGGCGATCTGGTGCGTCGTTTTGGCGGCAGCAAGCTCCTGATCCATTACGGCGGCGGCAGCGTGGTGCGCTCCGGCTTGCTTGACCGCATCCGGACATCCCTGACCCGGGCCGGCCTGGACTGGGTCGAACTGGGCGGCGTTCAGCCCAACCCGCGCAGCGGCCTTGTCTATACGGGTATCGAGCTGTGCCGCCGGGAAAAGGTCGATTTCATTTTGGCGGTTGGCGGCGGCAGCGCGATCGATTCGGCCAAGGCGATCGCAGCCGGCGTCCCCTATGACGGCGACTTCTGGGATTTTTACCGGGGCAAGCCGATCCAGCAGGCGCTGCCGGTCGGCACCGTGCTGACGATCGCCGCCGCGGGCAGCGAAGGCTCGCCCGACACGGTCATCACGCACGAGGACGGCATGCATAAGCGCGGCGCCAGCGGCGCCTGCCTGCGGCCGGTGTTCTCGATCCTGAACCCCGCCCTGACCCAGACGCTGCCGCCCTACCAGACGGCTTGCGGCATTACCGACATTATGGCGCACCTGTTCGAGCGCTATTTCACAACCACCCGGGACGTCGAAACGACGGACCGCCTGATCGAGGGCCTGCTGCTGGCGATGGTTCACGAAGCCCCGCGCGTGATCGAAAACCCCGACGACTACGGGGCGCGGGCCAACATCATGTGGGCCGGCATGATGGCCCACAACAATGCCTGCGGCGTCGGGCGCAGCCAGGACTGGGCCAGCCACAACATCGAGCACGAACTGAGCGCGCTTTACGACTGTGCCCACGGTGCCGGCCTGGCCGTCGTCTTTCCGGCCTGGATGACCTACACCTTGAATCAGGATGTGGCCCGTTTCGCCCAGTTGGCGGTGCGCGTCTGGGGCTGCCAGATGGACTTTGCCCGGCCGGAGCGAACCGC
>JAAZFW010000283.1 GCA_012511525.1 Clostridiaceae bacterium | reverse complement strand
GGCCCTGCCGGTCGACCAGCGCGGCCTTGAGAACCGTGCCGCCGGCGTCAACGGCCAGGATCGCGGACAATTCAACCGCGGATGGCTGTGTCATGTTCATAGCCTTCCTTGAGCATGGTCTTGTGCATGACCACGCTGCCGACACCTTTGTTGATGATTTCATACGGGCCGAACGAAGCCGGCACGACCACGATGTCCAAATAACGCTGCTCAAAGAAGCGGCTGGGATCCTTAAGCGAGCGGACCTGCACTTTCTCGCCGTCGACCAGGGCCAGGACATGGAATCGGTCGCATGTGTCGTCCTCGATCCGCTGGTCGAATACCAGGTTGCGCAAACTGAAGTAGAGCAGGTCGTGCTCACCGACGATGATCTCGCGCCAGGTGTCGCCCTCGCGGATGGTGCGCGGCGCCTGGACCAGGTTCTTGTCGACCCAGGCGGCCTTGAAGTCGCGGCGCAGCACTTTGTCACCGTGATAGGTGTGGATCGGACGCAGTTTGCCTTCCAGATCCTTGCGCATGTAGTCGTACATCTTGTAGGTATACGAGCCGATCGTCAGGCTGCCGATCTCCAGGATCACCTGGTTGCGGCCGGACGAATGGATCGTACCGGCCGGCAGCATGAACTGCATGCCGGGCTTCGACGGCAGCGAATGGACATAGCGGTCGTGGTCCAGCGCTTCGCCGTGCTCGTCAGCCCGCCGGGCTTTCTCGATGAACTCCTCCGGGTCGGCGTCGTCCCGGAAGCCAATATAAGTCTTGGCGCCTTGGCCGGTGACAACAACATAATAACTTTCGTCCTGGCGGCCCAGCTCGTTGTAGTTCTGCGTGACATAATCCGCGGGCGGATGGACCTGGATCGACATGTTGCCCGAGCTGTGGAAGGTGTCGTCGTAGTTGAAGCGGATCGGGAAATAGCCGCCGAAGGTTTCGACAACTTGCGGGCCGAGCAGCTCTGGCCCGACCGTCTGAATAAAGCAGTAGAAGGGGAACTCGAACTGGCGTCCGTTGGTGTCGGCCACGATCGAGACCTCCATTGGGATCAGGTCGAAAACCCAGGCGCAGTTTTTCATCTCCTCAGGCAGGTTGCGCAGATGCTTGACGTAGAAGCCGCCCCAGACACCCTCGAGGTAGACCGGACGGCAGCGCAGCGGGTAGGTGACCATGACGGAGAACAATTGCTTCAGGACCGTAAGGGAGATCAGCTGCATGCGCTCCGCATCGTCCCCGGTCAGGTAATGGTCGATCTGGCTGTTGCGGATCAGCTGGCCGCGCAGGGCGGCGGTTACTTCGAAATCGACATAATAGGCCCGGCGCAGCATCGCGCTGATCTTGTCGAAGCGCTGCCGGCCCAGGTTGTTACAGGCGCCGCTGCGGTAGTTGAGCACGGTCCGTTTCTGGGTGACATCGACAAAAAGCCTCAAGTCGAACAGTGGGCGCAGCTTGTCGCTCAGGGTGCCTTGGCCATAGACCAGGGTAAGGCCTGTGCCGGCGGCAGAGAATTGTTTGAGCTGATCGGCCAGCGTCGACACTTTGCCGCTGTCCAGCAGGCCGTCAAATCCCTCGTGGTAGAGCGAGCCGAAGAGCAGGACCGGATCCATATCCCGATCTTCCGGCAGGTAAGGCTTCAGCTTCTCGTCGAGCACGTCTTCATCCAGGTAGAGCGGTTCAGTTGTCGCCAGCCGGACGGAAATGCCGCGAGCCTCGCAGGCCAGGGCGATCGCACCGGCCAGCTTGTCCAGCGGTGCGCTCATATATCCGTCAATACCCAGGAGGCAGGCTTTTTGCCCGACCAGCTTATCGGCCACACGGGCTGCAATGGCCTGGGCTGACGCGTCTGTATCCGCCGTGATCTGATCGGTCAGCTGCCGGTCGACCGTGATCCGGTTAACGGCGGATGGATCGTCGTACGGAAAAGGAGTAAACATGAAACTCATAAAGGTGCCCCCGCTCTATGCTGCGCCAGCGAACTGCCGCCGCTTCTCGTGTCATTGTCGATGTTTTCAGTATAGTGGATGAAATGGACTTTCGTCAACAATTAACTGTCAAAACAATTTTGTATTGCGCATATTAATTGTCAGCATTATTATTTTTTGTCAGTCATAAGGCCAAACGATATCGATCCTTAGCTCATGTTTACCGCTTATCTTCACAATTAACCGCAGCGATACGGAAATCTTTGAATATCGATGAGCATATTTCTTGTCAAATGAAAATGATCTCTTGAAATGTTTTTGCCTATGCCGTATAGTAAGAGTGTCCATTTTTCGAGGCACGATTCCAGGTTTCGCGTTAAGGAGCGTTCGCTGATGAAAAGACCATCGCCCACCCTGCTGGCCAGAAAGACCTCCACGGATCGCCTGATCGGGCTTTACCGCTACATGCGTAAGGATTATATGCTTTATCTGATGATCCTGCCTGGCATCGCGTACATCCTGATCTTCAAGTATTGGCCGATGTACGGCATCTCGATCGCGTTTCGCGACTTCAGCATCTTTAAAGGGTATGCCGACGCGCCCTGGGTTGGGCTGCG
>JAAZFW010000282.1 GCA_012511525.1 Clostridiaceae bacterium | reverse complement strand
GTACCTGTCCGCGTCCTCCGGCTTGTCCAGCAGGTCGGCGATCCGGGCCATCAGGACGAGATCGTGGTAGAAGAAGGCGGTTTCCGTGTTTTCGCGCGACTTGTTGTGTGCGTCACCGATCCCCCAGTCGCCCAGGCCATGGCAGAGAAAGCGGGCTGGTCCGGTCTTGTTGTAGCGCTCGGGATACCGCTCGTATTTTTCATCCAGATACGCCAAGTAGCGGGCGGCTGCCGGGTAGGTCTCAGACAGGATCCGGCGGTTGCCGTAAAAGCGGAACTGCTGCCACGGCCCTAGGATGATCACGGAGCCCCAGGGCACGATGTCCCAGTAGCTGCCCTGGCCCCAGTCCCGATCGAATTTGCCGTAACGCGGCGCGATCGAGGTGACCAGGCCCGGCCCGTAGGTGTGTTTGCGAACCCCGCAGTCGATATCGCGCTCATCCGGGCCGTATTGGCTGTCCATGGCGTCGCGGGCGATCTTGCTCCAGAGGCTGTCGACGTCCTTGCTGTACATGATCGAGGGCGCCATCTGCTGGGACGCCTCCAGCCAGCCCAGTTTCTCGAAGGTCGGGCAGTCGGTGTGCACGTGGTTGAGGTTGCTCTCGATCGCCCGCAGCACCAGGTCGTGCACCTGGTTCAGGCGCTGGTCTGAACAGGCGAACCGACCGGCGGGACGGGCCGCCGACGAGACGAAATGGCCCTGAACCCCCAGCAGTTCGGGGCGCTCCGGATCGTCCGCGTCCAGCGAGACGCCCTCGACCTGGACATAGCGGCCGGCGGCATAGGAAAAGGCCGGCCGGAACGACTCGCCCGCGGGATCGCCCGACAGGCGGTAGGCCGACCAGGTGGGGACGATCGGCTTGGCCTGGCCGGATCCGTCCGGGTGGAGATGCTCCGAAGCCCGGACGACGACGCGCTGGCCCTTGCAGCCGCGCAGGCGGATCTCGAAGAGCCCGGCCATGTTCTGACCCAGGTCATAGACCAGGACACCGGGCGACGGCTGGTGAACCAGCTGGCCCTCGTAGGTCATGCGGACCACGACCGGCGGATGGGACTGGGCGGTCAGCGGGCCGGCGGGCTGTTCGTCGGGCCCCAGTTGGCGCGCAGGATGGGCCAGGCCATCGGCCAGCGCCCGGTCGAGGTCCGGCCCAATACGCTCCGTCCGGTCGATATCCTCAGAACCGTAGACATTGGCGAGCAGCGTCTGGCTCGGCCAGGTCAGCCACTGACGGTCGGCTTGCAGCCTGAAGGGCTCGCTGCCGCCGGCATCCAGCTGCAGCCAAAGCGGCAGCGCCGCGCCGAATGGCCGGTAGCCGATCTTTTGCGTGTAAAAATGGCGCCCGTCGGCGGTGTCGCCCCGGTACCAGCCGTTGGCCACCTCCACCACCAGGGTGTTCTCGCCCCGCTTCAGGTACGGCGCGACATCGAAAGTGACATAGAGTGTCTGCTTGTTGTAGTCGGTCCAGCCCGGGTCGAGCTCGTGGCGGCCGATTTTTGTCCCGTTGAGCCAGGCGACGAACTGGCCGAGGCCGCAGATCGACAGGAAAGCTGTTTCCGGCAGGACGCCCAGCGTCCAGCGGCGGGCCGCATAATAGGGCTTGCCCGCATCCCCCGCTCCCGCCGTGATCCAGACCGGGTTCTGCCGGTCCGCCGGAAACAGCCCGGTGACAAAGGACGTCCAGTCGCTCCAGGCCGGATGGCCGTCCTGGTCCCAGGCACAGACGCGGGCAAACAGGCGCGTGTGGCCGGGCCATGCCGGTCCGCTGGCCGCGATGTTGTTCTGGTTTGGCGAAACAACCTTGCCGCTGTCATAGAGCAAGCCGGACGACGGGTCGGTGTCCGGTGCAATGACGAGGCGCCAGGCGGTTTGCCGGGCACCCTCGTGCCCGGTGTAGGACCAGGCGAACACCGGATCGCGGTCGATGCCGATCGGTTCATAGAAATTGGTGATGTGCAAATGAACAGGCTTCATGCGGGTCCTCCGGGGTTGTCTTGCTCACCGTTTCCTCAAGGGAACCGGATCGTGGCATGGGCGGTCGTGTCATGGTAGACAAAGTAACGTTCGTGTTCCTGATACGCATAAAACGGCTTGAAGGTCAGCTGGTCGCAGCCATCGACCGTGTAATGCAGCTTCTGGCCGGGAACCGGGCGCATGCGCTCGGGCAGCCGGCGCACATTCATGTGGTCGTTGGGCGTCTGCGGCCCGGTATAGGTCGCGCCGAGCACGACCGGGCCGTGCAGGAAGGCGTTGGGCCCGTTCTTTT
>JAAZFW010000281.1 GCA_012511525.1 Clostridiaceae bacterium | reverse complement strand
TCTGCCGGCCAACCTGCTGCAGGCGCAGCGCGACTACTACGGCGCCCACACCTATGAACGTCTCGACGCGCCGCGCGGGCAGTTCTTCCACACAAACTGGACCGGACGCGGCGGTGACACGGCCGCTTCGACCTATATCGTCTGACTCACTTGTTCAGCGGAGGACCACTATGCCCAAAAGAACCGATATTGCAAAGATCCTGATCATCGGGTCAGGCCCGATCGTCATCGGCCAGGCTTGTGAGTTTGACTATTCCGGCACACAAGCCTGCAAAGCCCTGCGCGCGCTTGGTTACCAGATTGTGCTGGTCAACTCGAATCCGGCTACCATCATGACGGATCCGGACATCGCGGATGTGACCTATATCGAACCGCTGAACCGGCAGCGCCTGACGGAAATCATCGCCAGGGAGCGACCGGATGCCTTGCTGCCGAACCTGGGCGGACAGAGCGCGCTGAATCTTTGCTCTGAGCTGCACAAAGCTGGCGTACTGACCGAATATGGTGTTCAGGTCATCGGCGTCCAGGTTGATGCCATCGAGCGCGGCGAGGACCGCATCGCCTTCAAGGAGACCATGAATCGCCTGGGCATCGACATGCCGCGCAGCAAACCGGCGTACAGCATTGACGAAGCTGAAACCATCGCGTCGGAGCTTGGATATCCGGTCGTGATCCGACCGGCTTATACCATGGGCGGAACCGGCGGAGGCCTGGTCTACAACATCGAAGAACTGCGTACAGTGGCGCAACGCGGTATTGCGGCCAGCCTGGTCGGCCAGATTCTGATCGAAGAATCGGTCCTGGGCTGGGAAGAACTCGAACTGGAAGTGGTGCGTGATGCCAAGAACCAGATGATTACGGTCTGTTTTATCGAAAACATAGACGCGACCGGCATCCACACCGGCGACTCGTTTTGTTCCGCCCCGATGCTGACCATCAGCGCCAAGCTGCAGGAGCAATTGCAGAACTATGCCTACCGGGTCGTCGAAGCCATTGAGGTGATCGGCGGCACCAATGTCCAGTTTGCCCATGATCCGCAGACAGGCCGGGTTGTGATCATTGAGATCAATCCGCGCACTTCGCGTTCATCGGCTTTAGCTTCCAAGGCAACCGGATTCCCGATCGCCCTGATATCCGCCATGCTGGCTGCCGGACTGACGCTGGATGAAATGCCGTACTGGCGGGATGGGACACTGGATCGCTATACGCCGTCGGGCGACTATGTCGTGATCAAGTTTGCCCGCTGGGCTTTTGAAAAATTTGTCGGTGTGCATGATAAACTGGGCACGCAGATGCGGGCGGTCGGTGAAGTGATGAGCATCGGCAAAACCTATAAAGAGGCCTTGCAGAAAGCGATCCGGTCATTGGAGATCAACCGCTACGGTTTGGGGTTTGCCCGTGATTACCACGAACGCAGTCTCGAAGACCTGATGCAGCTGCTGATCGAACCGACCAGCGAGCGCCAGTTCATCCTCTATGAAGCCCTGCGCAAAGGCGCTGATCTCGAACAGCTGTACCGGCTGACCTATATCAAACCCTTCTTTTTGCAGCAGATGCTGGAACTCGTACAGCTGGAAGAAGAAATCCTCCGTTGCATGGGATCTTCCATCCCGGACGCGCTGCTGATCCAGGCCAAAAAAGACGGGTTTGCCGACCGTTATCTGGCGAAGCTGACAGGACAGGCTGAAGAACAGATCCGGCAGCAGCGGACCAGGCTTGGTATCGTCGAAGGCTGGGAGTCAGTGCCGGTCAGCGGTGTGGAGAATGCCGCTTATTACTATTCCACCTACAATGCGCCGGATCAGACGACTGCCAGCGACAAACCGAAAGTCATGGTGTTGGGCGGCGAACCCAACCACATCGGCCAGGGCATTGAATTTGACTATTGCTGTGTTCACGCCGCCTTTGCCTTACGCGATCTGGGTTATGAGACTGTTATTGTCAACTGCAACCCGGAAACCGTTTCAACTGACTACGACACTTCGG
>JAAZFW010000280.1 GCA_012511525.1 Clostridiaceae bacterium | reverse complement strand
GTCCAGGTGACGGCTTCCATCTTGCGCTGGTACTGCCTGGCTATGGTCGCCCAGACGTTTGTCTTTATCACGAACCAGGCCTTTTACGCCCGTAAAGTGACCCGGATCGCGCTTTTAAACGGTATCCTGTCCCTGATTCTGAACGCCTTGTTCTGCCTGGTTCTGACACGCTGGACAAAACTTGGCGTCAGCAGCCTGTCGCTGGCCTACGCGTTGACCAGCACGGTCAGCGCCGTCCTCCTGTACACCCTCTACGGCAAGCGCTTCCGACGGGCTGCGCCCCGCAGGATCTGGCCGTTTATCGTCCGCTGCTGCCTCTGCACCGCTTTTTTGCTGGCAGCCGTCCTGCTTTTGGACAAACTGCCCTGGCAGCCGTCTGCCAAGTTCTGGCAGCTGGCCTGGTATGGCCTGCGCGCCCTGGCCGGCCTCGGCGCCTACCTGGCCGTTGCCTGGTATCTGCGCATGATCGAAGCCCGTTCGGCCCTGGAAAAAATCAAACAGGCGGCCGGCCGTTTCATCAGGCGAACCGTTTGACTATTTTTGGCGGTACGTTAGCCTTGACGGAGACGGCCGCGACAGCTATAATAGGCATAAAGGAACGATTGTTCTATTCTGGAGGTAACTATGGCACGATCAGATCGAGTATCAGGAAAATCCAGCCAGGATGTCAGCCAAAAAAGCGCATCCGACCGTGAGCGTGCACTGGACGCGGCGCTCAGCCAGATTGAAAAGCAGTTTGGCAAAGGCGCGGTCATGAAGATGGGGGAGCGGGCCCACATCCAGGTCGAGGTGATCCCGACCGGCGCCTTGTCGCTTGACCTGGCCCTCGGCGTCGGCGGCATACCGCGCGGCCGCATCGTGGAGATTTTCGGCCCTGAATCGTCAGGTAAGACCACGGTCGCCCTGCACATGATCGCCGAAGCCCAGCGGGCCGGCGGTACGGCGGCCTTTATCGACGCCGAGCATGCGCTCGACCCGCGCTATGCCGGCAAGCTGGGCGTCGACATCGACAACCTGATCGTGTCGCAGCCCGATACCGGCGAGCAGGCCCTGGAGATCACGGAAGCGCTCGTCCGCAGCGGCGCGGTCGACATCATCGTCATCGACTCGGTGGCCGCCCTGGTGCCGAAGGCCGAGATCGACGGGGAGATGGGCGACGCCCATGTCGGGCTCCAGGCTCGCCTGATGTCGCAGGCGCTGCGCAAGCTGGCCGGCGTGGTCAGCAAGTCCAGCACCGTCGCCGTGTTCATCAACCAGCTGCGCGAGAAGGTCGGCATCATGTTCGGCAATCCGGAAACCACGCCCGGCGGCCGTGCGCTGAAATTCTATTCGTCGGTCCGGCTCGATGTGCGAAAAATTGAGACGCTGCGCAACGGCTCGGACATCGTCGGTTCGCGGACCCGTGTCAAAGTCGTCAAGAACAAGATTGCGCCGCCGTTCCGCGAAGCCGAGTTCGACATCATCTACGGCGAAGGCATCTCGAAGGAAGGCTGCATCCTCGATATGGCGGTCGTCCAGGACATCGTCGACAAGAGCGGCGCCTGGTTCTCGTACAAGGGTCAGCGCATCGGTCAGGGGCGCGACAACGCCCGCTTGTTCCTGAAAGCCAACAGCGACATCCGCGCCGAGATCGAGCAGCAGGTGCGTGCCACGTTCGCACCCGAGCCGGTCACATCGGAAACAACGGAAACTGGAGAAAATGAAGAAGATATCCTCGGACTTGAAGGTTGAGGGGCTGAGCGATGAAGAACGGGCCTTGCGGCGTCGGCTGCAGGATGCCCGTTCTGAAGCCATCTCCTTTCTGGGGCTGGCCAAAAAACCGTCCGGCCGCGTGGCCCAGCGGCTGCGTGACGAAGGCTATGACGACGACATCGTCCGCGAGGTGGTGCGCGAGCTCGCCGATGAAGGCTACCTGGACGATCTGGCCATTGCCCGGCGCCAGGCGCGTCAGCGCCGCGGGCGCCAGGCCGAATCGCACTTTGCCCTGCGCCAGCGCCTGCTGCAGTCAGGGCTCGCCCATGATGCCGTCGATACGGCGCTCGATGAAACCCTGACCGACCGCGAACTGGCCCGCGATCTGCTCGACACGCGTTTCACGCCGGAACTCAAGCACCTGCGGGCCGCCGATACGCCGCCTGCTGAAAAACGCCGATTGTTCATGCGCATCGCCAGACTGCTCGGCAGCCGCGGATTCGACAGCGAGCTGATCGAGGAACTGCTCCGCCGCCATTGACAAGCAACCGCCCCTTCAGGCATGATGAACAGCAGGCATTGCCTGAATCCAGCATGCGGAAGGTGCGGTTGTTTGACTAGTATTTCTTCTAATCCCGATCCGGTTTCCCGGCAGTTCTATCTGCTTTCTCTTGGTTGCGCCAAAAACGCGGTCGATGCCGAATGCATGAGCCAGATTCTCAAAGACAGCGGCTGGACCGCGGTTTCAGCGCCCGAACGGGCCGATGTCCTGGTGATCAACACCTGCGGCTTTATCGCCAGCGCCAAGCAGGAATCGATTGAGGCCATCCTGCGCCTGGCAGAATACAAGCAGCCGTCCGGACGGGCACGCCGCCTTGTGGTGACAGGCTGCCTGTCCCAGCGCTACGCCGACGAGATCAACCGGTCGCTGCCCGAAGTGGACGCCGTTTTGGGAACGGCGGATTACGGCCAAATCGCCGGCTTGCTGGCGCGTCTCGACGCAGGCTGCGCCGACTGGATCAAGCCCGGTGCGCCCGGAAGCCTGGATCACTTGAATATCACACGAGCGGTCTCAACACCCGCAAACTATGCCTACATAAAAATAGCCGAGGGCTGTTCCAACCACTGCGCCTACTGTGCGATCCCCGGCATCCGCGGACCGTTTCGTTCCCGGCCCTTCGAAGATATCATCGCTGAGGCCCGGCGCCTGACGGCCAGCGGCCACGGGGAGCTGATCCTGATCGCTCAGGATACCGGGCGTTACGGGCTCGACCGCTATGGCATCCGGCGATTGCCCGAACTGGCCCGCGCCATCTGCCGCATTCCCGAACTGCGGCTGCTGCGCATCCTTTACACCTATTCCGACGGAGTCAGCGACGACCTGATCGAGGCGATGGCCGGGGAAGACAAGATCGCCCACTATCTCGACATGCCGATCCAGCACGGTTCCGACGCGGTGCTGGCCCGGATGAACCGTCATGACCGGGTCAAGGATATCCGCGCGGTGGTCGCCAGGCTGCGCCGGGCGATCCCGGACATCGTTTTGCGCACAACCGTGATGGTCGGATTTCCGGGGGAGACCGAGCAGGCGTTCAACGAGCTGCTGAAGCTGCTCGACGAACTCAGCTTCGATCGCCTGGGCTGCTTTGTCTATTCGCCTGAAGAGGGGACCGCCGCTTACACCATGCGGCCGCGCGTCCACCACCAGACCGCCAGGAGGCGCCAGCGTCAGGTGATGCAGCTGCAGCAGAAGATCGCCGCCCGGGCGTCCGCCGGCCGGATCGGGCAAGTGGTCGAGGTGGTGCTTGAATCTGTTGAAGATCGTGGTATATTTTACATAGGCCGCAGCTACGGCGAAGCGCCTGATGTTGATCCCGTCATCTATGTCGCCGCATCTGACGGGGATATCCGGTTGGGCCAGGTCTGTCGCGTCCGGCTGGTCGACGCCGATGCTTACGAGATGACAGGGGTGACGGTCGTGTGAATTTGCCCAACCGATTGACAGTCCTGCGGATCCTGCTGATTCCGCTGATCCTGATCTTCCTGCTGCCGATGCCCGACCGGCCGTTTTGGCTGGGTTGGAATGATTTCCTGCTTACGACCGGCCGCCTGATCGCCTTCGTGCTGTTCGGCTTGGCCTCGATCACCGATCTGGCCGACGGACACATCGCCCGCAAACGCAACCTGGTCACAACCCTGGGCAAATTTCTCGATCCAATCGCCGACAAGATGCTGGTCGTCTCGGCCCTGATCGCCCTGGTCCAGCTGGGGCGCGTCCACGCGCTGGTCACGATTGTCGTGATCATCCGTGAGTTCATTATCACGGGTGTGCGTTTGATCGCTGCCGAGCACGGCAAAGTCATTCCGGCCGGCAACCTGGGCAAGGCCAAGACGGTGTCCCAGGTCATCGCCATCCTGGTTATCCTGATCGAACCCTTTATCCTCATGGTCACCGGAAGCTGGTTCAGAACCGTCGGCGACAGCATTCTTTTCATCTCCGTGCTCCTGACAGTCCTGAGCGGCCTGCAGTACCTGCTGGCCAACCGCTCCATGATCCGCGGCTGAGACAGCCCAACATTGCGGGAAATGAAGAAAGCGTGAATTTATTTCCCGATACTTGACAATTCCTTGATAATCAAATAAAACTATGATATGCTCAACGCCGCTGGGAAATAGAGAGCTCAGAAGGCCGATATACAGGAGGGTAATTGCATGTCAACCGATAGCATTTTTGAAAGTGTCCGCAGCATTTTGGTCGATCAACTGGGTGTCGACGCCGACGCCGTTAGCATGGATTCCAATTTCATCGACGATCTTAACGCCGATTCGCTCGATATCGTCGAATTGGTCATGGCCATGGAACAGGAATTCGGCATATCGATCCCGGATGAAGAAGCCGAACGGATCAAAACGGTCGGGGACGCTGTGGACTTCATCAAGAACAATGCTTGATTCAAAGCCCCTCCGGGGGCTTTTTTTCTCACCGCCGGGCCGCGCCGCCGCCGCGTTGGGAAGCCAGGCGCTGTCCGATTCCCTCCTTGAGCGGCTTGAGCAGTCCATCGGGCACCGGTTTACAAACCGGCAGCTGCTGCTGGAAGCCCTGACGCACTCCACGTATGCGTACGAACACCGCGCTGAAAACATCAGGGACAACGAGCGGCTCGAATTTCTTGGAGACGCGGTCCTTGACCTGGCGGTCAGCGACGCGCTTTTTCGCCATACCCGGCGGCACGACGAGGGCATCATGACCAAAACCCGCGCCCTGGTGGTTCGGGAGACGACCCTGGCCTTGCTCGCCGATGAAATCAGTCTCGGCGACCTGCTGCTGCTGGGCCGGGGCGAAGAGGCGACCGGCGGGCGCGGCAAACCGTCCAACCTGTCCAACGCGGTCGAAGCGATATTCGGCGCGATCTACCTGGATGCCGGCTACGACGTGGCCCGATCCCGGATTCTTGACTTGCTCGACGAGCCGCTGCAACTGGCGCTGGCCGGTGATCTGGTGTATGATTACAAGAGCCGCCTGCTCGAACTGGTGCAGGCGACGCGGGGCAACAGCACCTTGCGTTTCCAGATCCTGGACGAATCCGGTCCCGTGCACGAACGCGTCTTTACCGCAGGAGTTCTGGTCGACGACCAGCTCATTTCCACCGGCACCGGCTGCAGCAAAAAAGAAGCGGAGCAGCAGGCCGCCCGGGATGCGCTCGACAAACTTGACTGCAATCGCGAGGGCTGTTCACCGAAACCGACAGATAACGCCGGGGGATAGAACATGCACCTGAAAGCTCTGGAAATACAAGGCTTCAAGTCTTTTCCGGAACGGACAACCATCACTTTCCACGAGGGCGTAACGGCCATCATAGGACCCAACGGGAGCGGCAAATCCAATGTGACCGACGCCATCCGCTGGGTTCTTGGCGAGCAAAGCGTCAAGACGCTGCGCGGATCGCGCATGGAGGACGTCATCTTCACCGGCACCCAGTCGCGCCGGGCGATGAGCTTTGCCGAAGTCACCATGGTCATCGACAACAGCGACAACCAACTGCCGCTGGAATACACCGAGGTCCAGATCACGCGCCGGCTCTACCGCTCCGGCGAAAGCGAGTACCTGCTCAACAAGACGGTCTGCCGCCTGCGCGACATCACCCGGCTGTTCATGGACACCGGACTGGGCCGCGATGGCTACTCGATCGTCGGCCAGGGGCGTGTCGACGAGATATTGAGCCACCGGTCGGAGGATCGGCGGCGCATTTTCGAGGAAGCATCGGGCATCGTCAAGTACAAAACCCGCAAGGAAGAGGCGGAGCGCAAGCTCGAGGGAACCGAGCAGAACCTGCTTCGCATCAACGACCTGATCCTGGAACTGGAAAACCGCCTGGAGCCGTTGTCCGCCCAGGCCGAATCCGCGCAGCGCTTCCTTCAGCTCAGCGACGAGCTGAAACGAGGCGAGACGGCCCTGATCCTGGACAGCCTGGACCAGCAAAGCGAGAAGCTGCGCGAGGCCGAGCAGGAAAAGCAGCTGGTCATCGACGACCTCGCCGACGCCAATCGGGCCCTGACCGAACTTCGCGAGGAAAACCAGCAGACCGCCCGCCGGCTGCACGACCTTGAGACCGCATCCGCCGAAAAACAAAACGAGCTGGGCTCACTCAGCCAGCAGATCACCCAGCTGCAGGGAGAGCTGGCCTTGCATGACGCCAGGATCCGCCATCTGCGCGAGCAGGGCGAAGCCGCCGCGCATGAGGAAGCCGAACTGACCGGCAGTCTGGAGGGCCTTTCCGCCGAGCTGGAAAGCCGGCGCGGCAGAGCGGCCAAGCTCGAGCAGCAGCAAACCGTTTACCGGAATCG
>JAAZFW010000279.1 GCA_012511525.1 Clostridiaceae bacterium | reverse complement strand
GCGCTCGCCAGACGGCCCGGGAAAGAAGACGCAGCGAATCCCTTTTTCGAATATCGGCGCGTTCTTGGCCGGGGCAAAAGGCACGACACCGCTCTTTTCCAGGCGGGCCATCTCGGCGTCCAGGTCCTCGACCCTGAAGGCCACGTGATCGACCTGACCTGGCTTCAAATCCTTGATATGGTCGTTCTTTTCCGGCTTGATCAGCTCGATGACGCAATCGCCGACTTGCATAAACGCCAACTCGCTGGTGCCGACAAACTGGCGGTGCGTACAGGTGCAATTCAGCACGTCGGTGTAAAAGGCGACCGACGCGTCCATGTCGCGTGTCATGACGCCGATGTGGGCCAGGCCCGTGATGGTGCTTTTTGGCATAGGTTCCTCCTCGCCTGATGGGCAGGCTTTTTCAGGTTGCGGCCATGCGGCCGTTGTTTCCGATCATACCACAAAGCAAGCCGACGCCATAGCCACAGACCTGGACGTTGCCAAGACTCCGGTGTGATATACTGGAATCGAGCCAAAATTCCGGCTGATTGTGCCGCTTTGGCCATCCATCACCATTATTCGGGAGGAACGAACATGGTCAAGATTACCTTTATGGGCGCCGGCAGCACCATTTTTGCCAAGAACGTCCTGGGCGACTGCATGTCGACCGAAACGCTTCGCGACAGCGAGATCTGCCTTTACGACATCGACGCCAACCGGCTCAAGGAGTCGCAGGTCATGCTGTCTGTCATCAACGACAACATCAACCAGGGGCGAGCCCGGATCAAGGGATATCTCGGTGTCGAAAACCGCAAGGACGCCCTGCGCGGCGCGACCTTCATCGTCAACGCCATTCAAGTCGGCGGCTACGATCCCTGCACGATCATCGACTTCGAGATCCCGAAAAAGTACGGCCTGCGCCAGACGATCGCCGACACGCTCGGGATCGGCGGCATCATGTGGGCGCTGCGCACCATCCCGGTCATGGCCGATTTCGCCCGCGACATCGAGGAAGTCTGCCCCGACGCCCTCCTGATCAACTACACCAATCCGATGTCGATGCTGACCGGCTACATGCTCCGGCATACCGGCGTCAAGACGGTCGGATTGTGCCACTCGGTCCAGGTCTGTTCCGCCGGCCTGCTCAAGTCGCTGGGCATGGAGGACAAGCTTGAACGGCGCAAGGAGCTGATCGCCGGCATCAACCACATGGGCTGGCTGCTCCAGATCCAGGACCAGTACGGCAACGACCTGTACCCGGAAATCCGCCGCCGTGCCAAGGCCAAGAACGAGCAGGAAAAGCACCACGATATGGTGCGTTTCGACTACATCAACCGTTTCGGCTACTACTGCACCGAATCGAGCGAGCATAACGCTGAATACAACCCGTTCTACATCAAATCGCGCTATCCGGACCTGATCGACGTCTACAACATCCCGCTGGACGAGTACCCGCGCCGCTGCGTCCGCCAGATCGCCGACTGGGCCAAGCAGCGCGACGAGCTGGTCTCCAACCCCACCCTGACCCATAAGCGCAGCCACGAGTACGCCTCCTACATTATGGAGGCGGTCGTGACCGACACGCCTTACAAGATCGGCGGCAATGTGCTCAACCACGGCGGCCTGATCGAGAACCTGCCGCGCGAAGCCTGCGTCGAAGTGCCCTGCCTGGTCGACGGCATGGGCATCCACCCCTGCTATGTCGGCACATTGCCGCCCCAGCTGGCCGCCATGAACCAGACCCATGTCAATGTCCACCTGGTGGCGATCGAAGCGGCGGACACGCTCAAGAAAGAACATGTCTACCAGGCTGCCATGCTCGACCCGCATACGGCGGCCGAACTGTCGCTCGACGACATCGTGCGCATGGT
>JAAZFW010000278.1 GCA_012511525.1 Clostridiaceae bacterium | reverse complement strand
TCCACCTGCAGGACGCGATCCAGGAACACCCTGACCAGCCCGGGGTCAAACGCGTTTCCGGCGCCTTGCTCCAATTGCCTGCGCGCGTCGGCTTCAGCCAGCGCCTTGCGGTCGGGCCGGTCTGAGACCATGCCTGCGTACGCGTCGGCGACCGCCAGGATGCGCGCGGTCAGCGGAATGGCCTCACCGGCGAGTCCTTCCGGATAACCCGAGCCATCCCAGCGTTCGTGGTGGTACAGGACCGGTTCGGCCAAATGCATGACCGCGTCGATCGAGCGCAGGATCTGGTAAGCGGCCTCCGCATGGCGGCGATATGCCTCAGCCTGGGCCAGTTCAAGGTGACCGGGGCGGCTCAGCAGCTCAATGGGCAGCGCGATCTTGCCGATATCGTGGAGCAGGCCAGCCTGCTCCACGTCCCGGATCTCCCGGGGGGCCATGTCCAGGCACTCCGCCAGCTGCCGTCCCAACGCGGCGACCTGCTCGCGGTGCGGCCGTTCGCGCGGCGACCGTTTCTCAAGAAGCCCGAGGATGCTGTCGAGCATCTGCCTGCGCAGTCGCTTACCGCTCTTCAGTTTGTCGCGGTACATCCAGCTGTCGGCCGACTTCAGCACCTGCTCCAGGGTCATGTCGCATTTTTCGCGCAAGGCGTAGCCGACGGCCAGCGACACCGGCACGCCGTTGATCGTCTCTTTAGCGGCGGCCGCGCGCAGCGCCTGGCAAAGCTGGCGAACTTCTTCTTCGCATGTTTGAGGCAGCACGATCCAGAATTCGTCACCGCCGGTGCGCCCGACCAGGGCTTGTGCCGGGCAGCAACTGCGGAAAATACGAGCCGCGATCGCGAGCAGCTGGTCGCCGCTGGCATGGCCGAAAGCGTCATTGACCAGCTTAAGGCCATCGACATCCAACACGATCACGGCCTGCTGCCCGTCCGCTTCCTCTTCCAGGCGTTTCAGCGCCCCGGCCATGAACGCGCGGTTATAAAGGCCGGTCAGGCTGTCGTGGCTGCTCAGGTAAACCAGTTCCTGCTGGTGAAGCGGCGCGTCCGCCAGGGTGAGATGTGCCGCAGGCGCTTCGAGTACCGGCCGGGTCACGCTGACATAGGCGACCGGCTGGCCAGCCTCGTCCTCGATATGGCTGACTTTCGTCTCGCAGACGAAGACCGTTCCGTCTTTCCGGCGGTTGAGCAGCACACGTTCATAAACGGCACCGGACGTCACGGTATCATAAATATCCTGCTGTGAAACCTGGGCATCGGGCTGGGCGTTGAGCAGATCTGGCTTTTTACCGATCAGTTCGGCGGCAGTATAGCCGTACAACTTCTCGCAGGCCGTATTGACCAGCGTGATCTGAAACATCGCGTCGGTCACGATGATCGCGTCCGAGAGCTGGTGCACGATCGTGCCCATGTAGTCGCGCCATCGCTCGGCCTCGATCCGGGCGGTCACGTCCTGCTGCAGGCCGATATGGCCATAGATGCGCCGCTGGCTGTCGTACAGGCAGCTGTACTCGCCTTCGATCCAGACGCCCGTCCCGTCGGCACGTTTCTCATAGGTCAGCGAACGCAGCGTGCCATTGTCGAACATCTCGCGCCAGGCACGGCGGCCCTGCTCAATGTCGTGCCGGAAAAAATCGGCCGGGGTCCGCTTAAGCATCGCCTCTTCCGGCAGCTGGTACTGGTCGAGCATCGCCTGGTTGATGCGCGTGATGTGCTGGTGCGTGAAGACATAGTTCAGGACAGCGTCCTTGTTGGTGGCCTTGTTCCAGACGATCGGGCGATCCAGGATCATCGTGAAGATGCCGATCAGGGACTGATTGAACAAAGAATCCAGCAGATGGGTGTTATCGGGATCAGCTTGCCGCGAAATGTTATTCACTCCTACCCGTCGTTTGTCTCGGCCAGACGTGCAGCCACCCGGCCGATCGACTATATCCAAGACTCATTATAGCAGAACGAGCGTCAATCTTTACAAGATCTAAACACGGCGCCGGCCAATCCTAGCACCATCTTGACATCGTCTCCGCTATGCTGTTCATGAAGGGGGTGATCGCGTGCCCTGGTTTTTAGGGTTAGCCCTGTTGGGCGTTATCTTGCTTGGTTATGTCCTGATGGGCCGAATTGACAAAACCCTCGCCAACAGCCAGCCGCAGGGCTTATCTGTTCTGCCGGTTGCCCGCGTGCTGCTGTTCGGCCCCGACCCATGCCGGGCCGAGCTGGAAAAGCACCTGGCCCAGGAGCATATCCCCTACGCCTATGTCCTGACGCCCGACCTGCCGGATCCGGCCCGATACGATGCGGTCCTGGCCTTGTCCGGCGACGATTCGGCCAACCTGCTGCTCTGTGTCGCCGCCAGGCATGCCTGTCAGCACGTTAAAACCTGCGCCCGCTGCAACCAGGCGGTTTACCTGGCGCTTTTCCAGCAGCTGGCGATCGACCAGATCCTGAGCGGGCCCGTCGACACCGAAGCGCTCTGGCACACGGTGAGGGCATGGTTATGAAGCTGCCGGATGCTGTTCGCCTGACCGCCGCGCAAAAGCTGGCTTTAGGTTTTGCCCTGATCATCCTGATCGGCGCCTTTTGCCTGCGTTTGCCGCTGGCCAGCCGCGACAGCCAGCCGATCCCCTGGCTCGACGCCCTGTTTACGGCGACCTCGGCCACATGCGTCACCGGGCTGGTCGTGTACGACACCTGGACCCAGTTTTCCGCCTTCGGCCAGCTGGTCATCCTGATCCTGATCCAGATCGGCGGATTGGGTTTCATGACCTTGGCCATCCTGGGCGCGATGGTGCTGGGCAGGCGGATCGGGCTCCGGGAGCGCTCCTACCTCGCCGAGGCCATCAGCGCCTTGCACCTGGGGGGCGTTGTCAAGCTGGCCCGGCGTATCCTGATCGGGACGCTGCTGCTGGAGACAGGCGGCGCCATCTTGCTGGCGCTTCGCTTCGTGCCGCGGTTCGGGATCCGGCAGGGCATCTGGTTTGGCGTCTTCCATTCCGTTTCCGCCTTTTGCAACGCCGGTTTTGACCTGATGGGCGCCTTATCCCCCTACAGCTCCCTGACCGGCTTCGCTCACGATCTCGTCGTCAACCTCACCGTGATGTTCCTGATCATTTCAGGCGGCATTGGCTTCGTCGTTTGGAACGACCTGCTCCAGAATCGTTTGCGGGCGCGCCATTACAGCCTGCACACCCAGCTGACGCTGACGGCGACCGCGTCGCTGCTCGCGCTGGGCACACTTCTCTTTTTCCTGCTGGAACGCGACGGCGTGCTATCCGGCATGACGGGCGCGCAAAAATGGCTGGCTGCAGCCTTTGCCGCGGTCACGCCGCGTACGGCCGGCTTCAACACCGTACCGACTGAATCATTAGGTCCGGCATCCTCCCTGCTGACCATGCTCCTGATGCTGATCGGAGCCGGTGCCGGGTCGACGGCCGGCGGGATCAAGACAACGCTCTTTGCCGTGCTCATCCTGGCTGTCGTCGCGCATG
>JAAZFW010000029.1 GCA_012511525.1 Clostridiaceae bacterium | reverse complement strand
TCAAGCAGGTCGTCCTGGTACAGATCGGCACCGGACCGTAGACGAAAGAGGGTGATTCGATGCCAGTCCTTTTTGTCATCAACCCCGGTTCCACCTCGACCAAGACCGGCCTGTTTCGTGACGACACTTGCCTGGGCGAACGGGTGATCCGCCACCCGGACGAGCTGCTGCAGCATCCGGACGGGCTGGGCGGCCAGCTCGTCTTCCGCCTGGCCGCCCTGACCGGGGTGCTGGAGGAGGATCTGGCCCGAACCGGCCTGACCCGCGCCGATGTTACCGCCTATGTCGGCCGGGGCGGCCTGCTGCACCCGGTCGACGGCGGCACCTACCCGGTCAACCAGGCGATGCTCGACGACCTGGCGGCCAACCGCTACGGCGAGCACGCCAGCAACCTGGGCGCCCGGATCGCGGCGGCCCTGGCCTGGCCGGAGGGCAAGACCGCCTACATCGTCGACCCGCCGTCAGTCGATGAGATGTTTCCCCTGGCGCGCTACACGGGCCTGCCGCAGATCCGACGGCGTAGCGCTTTCCATGCGCTCAACCAGAAGGCCGTGGCCCGGCGCGCGGCTGCTGAACTGGGATTGGATTACGACAAGGCACGCCTGATCGTCGCCCACCTGGGGGGCGGCATCTCCGTGGCTGCCCACGACCGGGGCCGGGTCGTCGACGTCAACGATGCCCTCGAGGAAGGCCCGTTTTCGCCCGAACGGGCCGGGACGCTGCCGACGCTGCAGCTGCTCCGGCTGGCGGCCGAGCACCAAAATGATTTTACCCGCCTGCGCCGGCTGATCAACGGCCGGGGCGGCCTTTATGCCTATACCGGCACAACGGACTGCCGCCGCATCGAGGAAGAGGCAGCTAAACGGCCGGACTACCGCGAACTGCTGCAGGCGATGGGTTACCAGATCGCCAAGGCGATGGCCGCGCTGGCGGCCAGCCTGGAGGGCCGCGTTGACGCGCTCGTCGTGACCGGCGGCCTGGCGCGCAGCGATATCTTGATGGGCGAGATTCGCCGGCGTGTCGGGTTTGTAGCTCCGCTGATGGTCTATGCCGGCGAGTTCGAGCTGCAGGCCCTGGCCGCGGGCGTTTTGCGCGTACTGCGGGGGGAAGAAGAGCCCCGTCACTATACCAAGGAGGAGAGCCAAGATGCATCATTTTGACGCGATCGAGGGCATCGTCCGCCTCCGCACGGCAGGCCGGATCGCCGTCGCCGCCGCGCACGACGACCATGTCCTGCAGTCGATCTGGGAGGTTTACCGCAAGGGCTATGCCCACCCGATCCTGATCGGCGACAAGGAGAAGATCTTCGCCATCGCCGACCAGCTGGGCATCGATGTTTCGACGATGACGATCATCAAGGAGATGGACGAGCGCAAGAGTGCCGAGATTGCCGTCACGCTGGTTCAGAACGGCGAGGCGGATGCGATCATGAAAGGGCTTTTGCAAACCGCCGATCTGCTCCGGGCCGTGCTGGAGCGCGACAAGGGCTTGCGCACGACCGGCCTGCTCAGCCACATCGGCCTCTACGAGGTGTACGGCTACAGCAAGATGCTCTTTGTCACAGACGCCGGGATCAACATCGCGCCGGATCTCAAGCAGAAGGTCGAGATCATCCGAAACGCCGTTTTCGTCGCCCGCTCCCTGGGGGTGACCACGCCCAAGGTGGCGGTGCTGGCCGCGGTCGAGACGGTCAACCCGAACATGCCCAGCACGCTCGACGCGGCTGCCCTGGCCAAGATGGGCCAGCGCGGCCAGATCCGCGACTGTGTGATCGACGGACCGCTGGCGATGGACAACGCGATTAACCTGGAGGCAGCCCGCCACAAGCACGTCACCAGCGAGGTGGCCGGCGACGCCGATATCCTGCTCGTGCCGGACATCGAGGCCGGCAACATCCTGGTCAAAACCTTGATCTTTCTCAACAAGGCCCGCTCCTGCGGGGTGATCACCGGGGCGCGTGTGCCCCTGATCGTGACCTCCAGGGCGGAAAGCTCCGAAGCCAAGTATTATTCCATCCTGCTCGCGCTGGCCATGCTCGGCCAGTCCGATCCGGAACGAAGGGGGTTGTCCTGATGTCAAAGCCAAAGAAGAATATCCTGTCCGTGTGGGTTGAGGACAAGGCCGGCGTGCTCTGGCATGTCACCCAGCTATTCGGCGAGGAGAATTGTAACATCCAGAGCCTGGCGGTCGGCAGCACCGAAAGGCCGGGCATCTCGCGCATGACGATCATCGTCGGCGGCGACGACCAGGCGGTTGATGTCGTCCTGGCGCGCCTCAACCGGATCACCAGCCTGGTCAAGGTCAAGCGGATCGATGACGACGAATCGGTCCTGATGGAGCTGGGCCTGGTCATGGTCGATGCGCCGGATGAGAAGAAGACCGACATCATCAACATTGTCAACGTCTTCCGGGCGCGCATCGTCGATGTCGCGACCAGCACCATGACGGTGGCCATCTCCGGCGGACCGCCCAAGCTGCAAGCCCTGATCGACCTGCTGCGTCCGTTCGGCATCCTGGAGATCGTGCGCACCGGCCCGATCGCCATCGACCGGGGCAACAAGGCGCTGACCTGAAGGCAGCGGATCAGACCGCTTCGCTGGCCTCGAACTGGCTGTTGTAAAGCTCGGCGTAGAAACCGCCCGCGGCGAGCAGCTGTTCGTGACTGCCCTGTTCGACGATGTCGCCGTCGCGCATAACCAGGATCAGGTCGGCATCGCGGATGGTCGACAGCCGATGGGCGATGATGAAACTGGTCCGGTCCTGCATCAGCTCGATCATCGCCTTCTGGATCAAAAGCTCGGTGCGCGTGTCGACCGAACTGGTCGCTTCGTCGAGGATCAGGATTTTCGGGTCGGACAAGATGGCGCGGGCGATGGTCAGCAGCTGTTTCTGGCCCTGGGAGACGTTGCTGGCCTCTTCGTTGAGGATCATGTCGTAGCCGTGGGGCAGGGTGTGGATGAAATGGTCGACATAGGCGGCACGGGCGGCCGCGGCCACCTCCTCGTCTGTGGCGTCGAGGCATCCGTAACGGATGTTGTCGCGGATCGTGCCGTTAAACAACCAGGTGTCCTGCAGGACCATGCCGAACAGGCCGCGCAAATCGGCGCGGGAAAAGGTGCGGATGTCCTTGCCGTCGAGCAGGATCGCGCCGCTGTTGACGTCGTAGAACCGCATCAGGAGCTTGACCATCGTCGTCTTGCCGGCACCGGTCGGTCCGACCAGGGCCACCTTCTGGCCAGGCTTGATCGCGGCGGAAAAATCGTTGATGATCGTCTGGCCTTCCTTGTAGCCGAAATGCACGTGATCGAAGGTGACGGCGCCGCGAATGGCCGATGCGTCTTCTTTTTCCGCGGGATCGGCGGTTTCCTCATCCTCGTCCATGAACGCGTAGACGCGCTCCGCGGCTGCCATGGTTGACTGGAGCACGTTGGCCACGCCGGCCACCTGGGCGATCGGTTGGGTGAAGCTGCGCATGTACTGGATAAAGGCCTGGATATCGCCGACCGAGATCGCACGGCGGATCGCCAGGTAACCGCCCAGGATGCAGACGACAACATAGCCGACATTGCCGACAAACTGCATGACCGGCTGCATCATGCCGGAGAGAAACTGGGATTTCCAGGCCGAGCTGTAGAGCTG
>JAAZFW010000277.1 GCA_012511525.1 Clostridiaceae bacterium | reverse complement strand
GCGGCATAGCCGGAGACGATCAGGATACCCCTGCCGCTTACAGAAAACGCATCCAGTTCTTGCGCCAGATCCTGCACCGCCGCTTCGTCCAGCAGCGCTTCGTAGCCGCCTTCGAACAGCGAGCCGAACAGCAGCACCGGATCGGTGTCCCGATCTTCGGGCAGGTGCGGCTGAAGCTTTTTGTCGAGAAGGTCGCTGTCGAGAAACAGGTTATCGGTCTGGCGGATCGTGACGCCCAAACCCATCCCGTGCAAGGCCTGGGCCAGTTTTTCGGAAAACTGCTCCGCCGGGGCGGTCAGGTAAGGCTCGATACCGATGATAAGTCGTCCGGTACGGCGAACTACGGTTAACGCGCGCAAGGCCAGGATCCGCACGGTCTCTTCCGTATTACGGCTGATCCCGGGCGCCAGGCTGTCGGCGGCCGCGATGCGATTGACTGCGTTCGGATCGTCATAAGGGTAGGGGCTGAACATAAAACTCATACAGGACACCTCTTCCATAAACCAGCCGGATCCTGATCCGGGAATTCATTATACATGGAGCTACTGGCTCAAGTATAGTCGGAACCTGCTTGAAATGCAATAAATTTGTCAGTAAGATCCTATTATGAATGAAATGTTGTTTTGATTATTTATCATAAGCCTATCAGATAGACGAAGCATCATGAGATATCGGTAGTCTGGCACAGCAATATGACAACGACGAGTCAGATAAATGAAAAATAAGTATCATTTGAAAAAATATATATTGAAACATATTTTGTGCTGGTGTATCCTGATCTTATAGGCTCCAGTTCTCTGCCTGCACTATGCCAGGCACCCACGGGAGGTCGCTATGTACCAGCTCAGCAATGGGATCCTGAAAAAGAACGGAACGCCGGTCTTTGCCTTAGGGCAGTCATATTACCCCTCATACCATCACCAGAAAGTGCCGGTTCCGCCGGAAGGCGACCGCATCGGCGAGTTGGTGCAGGACCTCAAGGAGATGGCGGACGCGGGCTTCAACCTCGTGCGCATGGCCGCCTTGGGTGAGGTTGTGCGCGAAAACGGCCAGGTCAAGGTCTCGTTTCCCCTGATCGACGCGATCATCCGCCGCGCCGAGGATCCGGAGGTCGACCTGGCGACGATGGTCCGTCTTCAGGGCTATGGCGTCAACCTTTCCGGCTACACAGACGCGATCATGCAAAACGAACTGGACCAGGAAATGCCTTTCCACTGGGGCTGGTTCGTGCGCAACTGCCTCAACCACCCCGGCATCCTCGAGGACAACGATGACGCCACCGTGGCCAGCGCGGCCCATTTTGCCGGCAAACCGTCGGTCGTCAGTTTCCAGATCTATAACGAACCGGCTTATCCCAACGACCATTTCTATGACTACAATCCCCATTCGATCCGAGCCTGGCGCGCCTGGCTAGCGGAAAAAGGGATCAAGAGCGAGGCCGAGGCGGCCACACTGGAGCCGCCGCGCCGCCGCCCGCTGCCGGGTGAGGACAAGAGCGACTGGATCAACTGGCGATGGTTTCACACCGAGCGGCTCAACGATGTCCTCAACCGCCTGAGCGGCAAGGCCAAGGAAGGGTACGCCCTGCCG
The DNA here is from genome assembly GCA_012511525.1 of Clostridiaceae bacterium. GTDB lineage: Bacteria > Bacillota > Clostridia > Saccharofermentanales > UBA5734 > JAAYBY01. The sequence goes on along the minus strand of JAAZFW010000277.1, from coordinate 2,605 downwards.
GAAACCCTGACCTGCCACATGCCCTGCCCTGCCCTGCCTGGTGCTGCCCTGCGCGGCGAAGACTACTACCGGGTCGCCGAAAAGATGAATATTTTGGGGATTACGCATTATTACCCAGCCTTCGGCCCGATGCACGACCTGGCCAGCCAGGTGCTGGACATGGCCGAGAGCGCGGCTGCTGTCTTCGGCAAGCATGCCTGGCTGATCGAGTACAACGCCCGTACCAACCTCTCGGCCGAGGAATGGGAGCGTGAAACCTACGCGGCGATCGGCAGCGGTTTCAAATGCATCATGTACTACCAATGGCGCGCCGATTACCCCTATGCCGACGGACCGGAGCCGGAGGGCTTCGGCATGGTGTTCAACGACCGGACCAAGACAAAAAAATTCGAGCGCGCCGTGCGTATGAACCGCCTGATTAACGAGATCGGGACATCGTTCGCCTTGGCCGAACGCGTCCGCTCCGGGGTGGCCATCTTATTCAGCGAGAAGGCCAACGCCTGGTATGACGCCGAAGACAACGGCGTGGCCACCAACACGCGCGACGATCACGAACGCAGCCAGGCCGGGATGCGCCTGGCCTACCGCGAGCTGCGCCGGGCCGGCGTGGCCGTCGACTTTGTCCGGGCCTGTGACCTGGAAACAAATCCGCTCGGCGTGCGCGTGCTCGTCGTGCCGGTCAGCCAGGGGCTTGACGAAACCGAACGGACCCAGATCAGCCGCTTTGCCGAAAAAGGAATGGTCGTCGTCTTCGACCTGGGCAGCCTGGGATTCAGGCCCTGGGAGCAGAAAGGCGCTCCGCTGCTTGATCTGTCCGGCCTCCTGCTCCAGGGCGACGTGCTGCCCCTGCACAGCTGCACCAGCGAGCAGCTCGACATCAAGCTGATCTCAGGCCAGGACTATGCCGTGGCCTGCCTGGTCAACGTCGACGCCCTGGAGCGGCCGCTTGCGGCCGGCCACCAGGTCTGGATCGATCTGATACCCGCCGGGTTGCCGGACGGACCGGTCACGGCCGAATGGGTGACGCCGGATGACAAACGGCCGCTAAAAACGGAGCGGCTGGGCCGCCAGGTCAGGATCGAACTGCCATCTGTTGGCACCGGTGCGTTTATCTTTGTAAGACCGCAATAAGACCGCAGTCCGCTTGAAGCGGGCATGAGAACCATACGAGGAGAGCTGTTATGAAACTGCCTAATCGCAAACCCCTGGTCGGCGTCCTGTTCATTTCCCCGCCGCGTTTCCGCAATCTGGGCGAAGGAACCGAGCATGGCTACTACTACGAGCGCAAGGAACGCGAAGCGGCCTCGCTGCTGCAGTCGTTCGCGTTCGCCGATGTTGTTTTCCCGGGCGTCGTCTACACCCGCGAGGACATGGACCAGGCGGTGGCCCGCTTCACACAGGCCCAGGTCGACATGGTGTTCGCCCATTTCCTGTCCTGGTCGGACGACTTTGCCTGGATCCGCTTTCTGCGTAACATGATCCCGATGCCGATCCTGTTCGCGACGATCAGCCGCGACGAACCCGGCTTCGAGGATTCGCTGACCGAGGACCGCTTTATCGAGTTCCTGTCGGCCGGCGGCCTGGTCGGTGCCCTGGAAGCGTCCGGATCGGTCGGCCGTTTTGCCCGTCCGATGATGCGCACGACGATCGGCTCCCGGGCCGAGGTGATGGAAACCGCCCGCCAAATGGCCCAGGCCGCCAAGCTGCGCACCCAGCTGCGCAAGACCTCGTTCGGCCTGCTGCCATCCTACAACGAGGCGATGTGGTCGACCTATGTCGATCCGTACGACCTGTTCATGAAAGCCGGTCCCGAGCTGCGCTTCCTGACGATAGCCGGTCTCGAGGATGTCATCGCGGACATTCCCAAGGCAGAAGTCGAGGCCGTGATGGACGACCTGCTTGCCAGCTTCCCGTCGGACGACACTGTCATCCGCGACAAGTTCTTCGCCTCGGTCGAGGCGTCGATCGGCCTGGAGCGAATCACCCGCGATGCGGGTGCCGAGCTACTCGTCCTGAACGACATCGACCAGGTCCTGATGCGGCACATCGGGCTGCGGCCGGGCTTCACGCCCTGCAGCGACGCGTCGGACGTGATGGTCGTGCCGGAAGGCGACATCGGGGGCGGCCTGGCCTGCTACATCCTGCACAAGCTGTCGGAAAAGCCGGTCAATTTCGTCGAACCGTTCCATGTCGACAAGCGCACCGGATTGTTTGCCGCCGGCCACGCCGGCCCGAACAACTACCGCAACCCAGAAGGCAAGACGCGCATTTCCATCGACGCCCGTTTCGCCCGTTCCAGCTTCAAGCACGCCGGGGCCCCGTTCGCCTGGCACGTGATCGGCGCCGGGCCCAAGACGATGCTCCACGTCTCTCAGCAGGCCAACGGCCGCTTCAAGATGGTCTGCACGACCGTCGAGGCGGTCGACACGCCGCATTTCCTGGCCGGTTATTCCCATGGTCTTTTTAAGCCGCCGCTGCCGGTGGAGGATTTCTTCGGGCGCCTGATCAAGATCGGTGTCACGCAGCATTACGGCGTCGTCTCAGGCGACTACACCGCGGAAGCCGAGATGCTGGCTGAACTGCTGGACTTCGATTTTTTCCGCAT
>JAAZFW010000001.1 GCA_012511525.1 Clostridiaceae bacterium | reverse complement strand
TGGCATTTTCCGGTTACCGCCGGCCCGACGGGCGGGTGGGCACCCGCAACGAGCTGTGGGTCATCCCGACGGTCGGCTGTGTCAACCAGCTGGCGGCGCATCTGGCCGAATACGGCAAAAGTCAAATTGCGTCCGGCCGCTGGACCGGCCTGGACGGCATTCAGGCCTGGACCCATCCCTATGGCTGTTCCCAGCTCGGCGACGACCATGTGAACACGGTCCGGCTGCTGTCTGCCCTGGCCGTTCACCCCAACGCAGGTGCGGTCCTGGTCGTCGGCCTGGGCTGCGAGAACAACCAGGTTGACGATCTCAGGGCGCAGCTGGGTGGTTTCGACGCATCGCGCATCCGGTTCATGGTCGCCCAGGAGGAACAGGACGAAGAGGAACGCGGACGCGCGATCCTGGACGAGCTGGCTCGTTTTGCCGGTCGGGACGTGCGCGTTTCCTGCCCGCTTGCCGACCTGGTCGTCGGACTCAAGTGCGGCGGTTCTGACGCCTATTCCGGCCTGACGGCCAATCCCCTGCTGGGCCGGTTTACCGATCGCCTGGTCCGCCAGGGCGGCTCGGCCCTGCTTACCGAAATCCCCGAGTGCTTCGGCGCGGAGCAGGTGCTGCTTGCGCGAACGCCGGACCCGAAGGTCCGGCAGGATTTTATCCGCCTGATCCGCGATTTCCGCCAGTACTACACCTGCCAGGGCTTTCCGGTCGGCGAAAACCCGTCGCCGGGCAACAAGGCCGGGGGCATCACCACGCTGGAAGAAAAATCGCTGGGCTGTGTCCAGAAAGCCGGCCAGGCGCCGCTGGTGTCAGTCATCCGCTACGGCGAGCGTCAGCGGACCCGCGGGTTGACCCTGCTGGAGGCGCCGGGCAACGATTTGGTCGCGGTCACCGCCCTGGCCGCGGCCGGCGCCCAGCTGATCCTGTTCACGACCGGGCGCGGCAACCCGCTGGGCGGTCCTGTCCCGACGCTCAAGATCGCTTCGAACAGCCACCTGGCCCGGCAGAAGCCGCACTGGATCGACCTGGACGTCGGTCCTGCCCTAAGTGGCGATGGCGCTTGGGAAGCCCTGGACGCGCAGCTGCTTGACCTCGTTGTCCGGACAGCCTCGGGGACCAGCCCGACCTGCAGTGAACGAGCCGGTTACCGCGAGATCGCCATTTTCAAAAACGGCGTGACCTTGTGATACAATAAGCATATGCGCCCTGTTGCGCTTGATACAACGAAAGCGAGGCCGATCAGATGAAACCGTTTATGGACCAGGATTTCTTACTTACTAACGAGACCGCACGCAGATTGTTCCACGAGCATGCCGCCAAATTGCCGATTTGCGACTTTCACTGCCACATCGACGCGTCGGTGCTGGCGGCAAACCGCAATTTCCGCGATCTTACTGAAGCCTGGCTTGGCGGAGACCATTATAAATGGCGCGCCATGCGTCTGGCCGGCGTGCCCGAGCGCTGCATCACCGGCGACGCCGCCCCCGAAGAGAAATTCAACGCCTGGGCCCAGGTGCTGCCGGATTTGATCGGCAACCCGTTGTACCAATGGACCCACCTCGAGCTGCAGCGCTATTTCGGCGTCACCGAGCCGCTCACGCCATCCAGCGCACCGGCCATCTGGAAGACGGTCAACGACCAGCTGGCCAGCCCGGAATGCACGCCGATCCAGCTGCTCAAGCGCATGAAGGTGCGGATCTTATGCACAACGGACGACCCGGTATCACCGCTTACCGACCACGCCAACCTGGCCGGCCAGACCGGCGACCTCAAGGTCATTCCCGCCAGCCGCCCGGACCGCTTCCTGCGCCTGCTCAACCCCGCGTACCCGCAGATTATCGCCGAGCTGGAAGCCGTTTCGCCGGACCGCGCGCCAATCCGTTCGCTGGACGATCTGGCCG
>JAAZFW010000276.1 GCA_012511525.1 Clostridiaceae bacterium | reverse complement strand
AGTCCGTCGCCTCCGATTGCCAGCGCAGCACCAGCGGCCGGATGTCGATCTTTACCTGCCGGCCCTTGCTGTTCTTGTCGGCGATCCAGGGCAGGTCGGCGACAGTCTGGCGCAACCGGTCGGCTGCTTCGGCCAGTCCGGGCGTCTGCAGGCGGTACGCCGCCGCCTGGACCCGGCTCATCAGGCTGGGGCCGTCATCTTCGGCCAGGGAAGCGCTGAGGACGGCAAGGCCCGGCGGCAAGTGGTCATTCAGCGCGGCGCACCAAACCCCGGCTTGCGCGGCGTTCGCTTCGGCCGTTTCGTCCAGGCGGATATCCAGCCAGTCCGCCTCGGTGGCGATGCCGACGCCGACCGGCAGCGCGAAGGCCAGCTGGGGACGCGGGTTGTAGCCGGCACTGTAGGCGACCGGAATCCCAGCACGGCGCACGGAGCGTTCAAACGTGCGCATCATGTCCAGGTGGGCCAGCCAAATGGCCGGTTCCCGGCGGGAAAAAGCCATGCGTAAACTAACGGTCAAAGCAGATGCCTCCTCCAAACGAGGCGGCGCCGCAGGCGCTGCAGGCCAGGCGGCACTCCGGCGTGGTCTGGCCCGCCAGCGCCCGCTCGTACTCGTCGCGTAAAAATGTCTCGCTGACCCCGCAGTCGATGTGCGACCAGGGCAGGATTTCGTCGGCTGCCCGGTTTCGGCGGGCGTAGAAGTCCGGGTCGAGCCCGGCATCTTGCAAGCAGCTAAGCCAGACATCCAGATCGAAATGGTCGTCCCAGGCGTCGAAGGTCCGTCCCCGCTGCCAGGCAGATTGGATCACCGGACCTAGCCGGCGGTCGCCGAGCGCCAGGATCGCCTCGAGATACGACGTTTTGGCGTCGTGCCACTGGTACTTGACCGGCCGGTTGCGGAAATGGTTGCGCAAGATCTGCTGGCGCCGCTGGACGGTTTCGAGGTCAACCTGGCCGCACCACTGGAACGGCGTATGCGGTTTGGGGATGAAGACAGCCGTGCTGACTGTCATCGCCAGGCTGCGCGGTCGTTTATCGCGCGGCAGGGCGCGGTAGATCGCCTCGATCTTGTCGAGCAGTTCGGCGATGCCGGCGACATCCGCGTCGGTCTCGGTCGGCAGGCCAAGCATGAAATACAGCTTGGCGCCGTTCCAGCCGCCCTGGAAGGCCAGTTCCATGGCGCGGAACAGGTCTTCCTCCGTGATATTCTTGTTGATCACGTCGCGCAGGCGCTGGGTCCCCGCTTCCGGGGCGAACGTCAGGCCGCTCTTGCGCGTCCGGGACGCCTTGTTCATCAGGTCGAACGTGAACGAGTCGAGCCGCATCGACGGCAACGACAAGTTGGTGTGGTGCGGTGTCAGCTCGTTTAACAGGCAGTCGGTCAGGGGACCGAGCTCGCGGTAGTCGCTGGTCGACAGCGACAGCAGCCCGACCTCGTCGTAGCCCGTCGCGGCCTCGGTCTGGCTGGCCTGGCCGACCAGTGTCGCCGCCTTTTTTTCGCGCATCGGGCGGTAGATCATGCCGGCCTGGCAAAAACGGCAGCCGCGCGGACAGCCGCGGAACAGCTCGAGGAACATGCGGTCGTGCACGATCTCCGTGTTCGGCACCAGCGGCTTGTCCGGCCAGGCCGCCGAATCCATGTCACGCACGACGCGCTTTGTCACCGCGGCCGGGACACCCGGTGCGCGGGGTGCGATCCGTCGCACCGTCCCGTCCGGATGGTAGTCGACCGCGTAGAGGGACGGCACGTAGACGCCCTCGATCCGGGCCGCACGGGCCAGGAAGGCCTGCCGGTCCCAGTCCGGCGGCCGCCGGCCGTCCGGGCAGCTCGCGCGGTAGAGGTCGATCAGCTCGCCGAGCACTTCTTCTGCCTCGCCGATGATCGCCAGGTCGAAAAAATCGGCCATCGGCTCCAGGTTGAAGACGACCGGACCGCCGGCGATCACCAGCGGGTCGGCCGGGCCGCGCCCGGCGGTTGTCAGCGGGATGTTGGCCAGGTCGAGCATGTTGAGCACGTTGGTGCAGGCCAGTTCGTACTGCAGGGTGAATCCGACCAGGTCGAACGCGGCCAGCGGGGTCTTGGATTCCAGCGTGTACAGGGGGATCTTGAGACAGCGCATCCCCGTCTCCATATCGGTCCAGGGCGCGAAGGCGCGCTCACAGGCCGTGTCGTCCCGGCTGTTCAGCACGTGGTAGAGAATGTGCAGCGCGACGTTGGACATGCCGATCTCGTAAACGTCCGGAAAACAAAAGGCAAAACGTGTCCGAAAACCATCGTCGGGCGACCGGGGCGCCTTGACAACGCTGTTCCATTCGCCGCCGACATAGCGGGCTGGCTTCTCGACCTGGCGCAGCAGGTGGCGGGGGATCTGTATGGGCTGGTCGCTCATGCCTTCTCCGATCCGGAAAGGCGCGCTTCAAGCTCGGCGCGCCGCTGCTCAAAGCCCGGCTTGCCCAAAAGGGCATACATGTTCTGCTTGTAGTTCTCGACGCCCGGCTGGTCGAAGGGGTTGACGGCCAGCAGGTAGCCGCTGACCGCGCAGGCCAGTTCAAAGAAATAGACCAGCTGGCCGAACCAGTAGGCGCTGCGCTCCGGGAAGCTGAGCTGCAGGTTCGGCACACCGCCGTCGACGTGGGCCAGGACCGTGCCCTGGGCCGCCTGGCGGTTGACCTGGGCAAAATCCTGACCGGCCAGGAAATTGAGCCCGTCGCGGTTTTCCGGGTCCAGCGGCACCTCGAAGGCGCGGTCGGCCTGTTCGCTTAAAAGGACCGTCTCGAACAGCATGCGCCGCCCGTCCTGGATGTACTGGCCCATCGAGTGCAGGTCGGTCGTGTTGTCGACGCCGGCCGGGAAGATGCCGCGGCCGTCCTTGCCTTCGCTCTCGCCATAAAGCTGCTTCCACCATTCGGTGAACATGTGCAGCTTGGGTTCGTAGTTGACCATGATCTCAACGCCGTAGCCCTTGCGCAGCAAGATGTTGCGCCAGGCGGCGTAGGCGTAGCAGTCGTTGACGTCCGGATCGGGCTTCTGCCAGGTTTTGGCCCCGTCGCGGGCGCCGCGCAGCATCTCGCGCACGTCGATGCCGGCCACGGCGATCGGGAGCAATCCGACCGCTGTCAAAACGGAAAAGCGCCCCCCGATGTCGTCGGGGACGACAAACGTCTCGTAACCCTCGGCGTCCGCCAGCTGGCGCAGCACGCCGCGCGAGCGGTCGGTCGTCGCGTAGATGCGCATTCTGGCGCCGTCCTTGCCGTAGCGGTCCTCCATCCAGCGCTTGAAGACGCGGAAAGCCAGGGCCGGTTCGGTCGTGGTGCCGGACTTGGAGATGACGTTGACCGAGACTTTCTTGTCCGACAGGACATCGAGCAGGTCGGCCAGGTAGTCAGGACTAAGGTTGTTGCCGGCGAACAGGACCAGAGGTGCCTTGCGCTGGCGCTTGCTGAGCAGCTGGGGGAAACTCGGCCCGAGCATCTCGATCGCGGCGCGGGCGCCCAGGTAGGAGCCGCCGATCCCGATCACGACCAGCACGTCGGAATCGCGCCGGATCCGGGCGGCAGCCTTGCGGACGCGGGATAGTTCGGCACGGTCGTAGTCGTTGGGCCAGTTCAGCCAACCCAGGTATTCGCAGCCCGGGCCGTTCCCCTTGCGCAGCAGGTCATGGGCCGCTTCCAGCTGCGGACGCATCTGGTCAAGCTCGGCCCGGCGGGCAAATGGCAGGACGTTGCCGGCGTTCAATTTGATCATTTTTTGCCTCCTGTCGCTCGACGGCAGGCCAACTGCCGGAGCGCGGTTATTCCGATTCAGTATAGCGCATGCCCCAGATGCTTGCAACGAAACCGAAGCCGCGGGATAATGGCCTTAAGAATATTAGGGGGGAACGCGCATGGATGGATTTGGCCTGGTCCTGGCCGGCGGCGGCACGCGTGGCGCTTATCAGCTGGGCGTCTGGAAAGCGCTGATCGAGCGCGAGGTTCCCATCAGCGCCGTGGTCGGCGTCTCGATCGGGGCGATTAACGGCGCCTTTATCTGTCAGGGCGACTACGAGACCGCCCATCGAGCCTGGCACGAAATCTCGGTAAAAGACCTGGTCGAGCTTCCCGAGCCGCTGCCGGTGCCCGACAACGTCTTCGACCACCGCAACCTGCCCACCCTGACCCGCCTGGTCATCCAGGAGCGCGGACTGGACACCAGCCCGCTGCGCCGCCAGATGGACCGCTATCTCGACGAAGCGCGTCTGCGCCAGTCACCGGTCGACCTGGGCGTCCTCACCTATTCCCTGACCGATTTTCGTCCGGTCAGCGTCTTTCGCGCCGATGTCCCGCCGGGACGTCTGTTCGACTTTATCCTGGCCAGCGCCAGCCTGCCCTTGTTCCGGGCGGTCAAGATCGACGGCAAGCGTTTTGTCGACGGCGGCATCTACAATAACCGGCCAACCGAAATGCTCCTGTCACGCGGCTTTACCCGGATCATCGAGGTGGAAGTCGGCGGCATCGGCCTGGTGCGCACCTATGATCCCGGTGACGTCCAGGTGATCTCGATCAAGCCGGAAAAACCGATCGGCGGCATCCTGGATATCCGCCACGAGATGATCGACGCCAACATCCGCCAGGGCTACCGCGACGCCAGCCAGGTGCTGCTCGCCCATCACTTCGGCTGATAGGGCGGCAGGCCTGCCTCAAACGGGCCGCTGGCCAGCAAAACCATCTTGCTCTCTTTCCGCCCGTACACCATCAGGAAATCGGCGTCTTTAACGTGCCCGTCCCGGAGCAGCACGTCCCAGTCCAGCCGGATGCGGTCAAAGCGCAGGCGGGAATCCGCGACCGGCCAGCCGGCCTGACGCACCGCGAATCGCAGCTGATTTTGTGCCGGCTTGCCTGCGGCCAACGCCCAAAAGCCGAGCCAATCGGGCTGGCTCATTTGGCCCATCAGCTGAAAATCCGTCCGCAGCAGGTCGAGCTGCTGGCCCAGGGCCGGATCGGAGAGCTTGCGGCTGTCCCGGACGAACTGCCACAGCTGGCGCAGCCGTTCCTCGATGCCCAGGGCACGGTCAAACAGGCCGCGCCGGTCGCAAAACTTTGAAAAATCGTCCAGGAACTGCCAGGGACGCGGCCAGTGCGCGGCAGCGAAGCGAAAGGCGCAGGACTGATCGACGTTCAGGTAGCGCTCCAGAAGCTCGGCAATCTGCTTCAGCCGGCCCAGCTCGCTAAACCCGATCGAATCCGTTTCCAGAACCTCGTAAGGCGGCACATCCAGCCAGCGCCAGCCCCGCTCGCGGGCCTGCTGCCACAAGGAGGTGCCGGGCAGAAGTTTTAAAAAGCCCAGCTGCAGCTGGTGCGGCCGAAGCGCCCAGACCCAGTCGAGCGATTCAGTGAAACGCGCGAACGTCTCGCCTGGCAGCCCAGCGATCAGGTCCAGGTGGATGTGGCAATTGCCGGCCTGGCGCAGCAGGCCGACCTGCCAGGCCAGCACCTCCAGCCGGGACGGGCGGTTGACGGCACGCAGCACGTCCGGGTGGGCGCTCTGCACGCCGATCTCGACCTGGAACAAGCCGGATGGCGCCTGGCTGAGCAGCTCGAGATCGTCCGGCTCAAGCAGGTCGCCGCCCAGCTCAAAGTGAAAGCAGGTGCGTGCCCCTGTTTCCCGGCTGCGCGCGATCAGGTGGCGCCAGATCTGGCGGGCCCGTTCCGGATTAAGGTTGAAGGTCCGGTCGACAAACTTGACCAGGCGCACGTCGGCGGCGATCAGGCGGTCCAGTTCCTGCAGCACCCGCTCCAGCGGGCGGCGGCGCACCTGGCGGTCGCGCTCGGACAGGCAGTAGCTGCAGCCGAACGGGCAGCCGCGGCTGGCCTCGTAATAGAGGATCTTCTCTTTGTCCTGCTTGAGGTCCTCGTCCCGGTACGGAAACGGCCAGGATCCGTCCGCCAGCGGAGCCGGCGGGCCATTTTGCTCCAGCTGGCCGGTCCCAGGGCTTAGCCAAATCAGGCCGGGCAGCGCCTTGAGCGCCGTTTGCGGCGGCGTCCGGCCGTGCTCGGTCAGGCAGCGGAGCAGCCGCGGCAAGGTGATCTCCCCTTCACCGGTCAGGATGAAATCGGCGGCGCCACGCCCCAGGATGGCCTCAGACTGTGTCTCCGCCTCCGGTCCGCCCCAGACGACGACCGCGCCCGGTTTTATCTTTTTTAGTTCCAGGCTGAGGGTCTCGGTTAACGTCCGGTTCCAGATATAGCAGGAAAACGCGTAGATGTCGGCGTCCTCGTCTGCCAGGCGATGCAGCAGGACGAGAAGCGGGTCGTTGACCGTCCATTCCCGCCGCTTCGTCATCAGGCCGTGGATCGGGTTTTCGTCCAGAGCGGCGGCCAGGCTGCGTACCGCCAGGCAGGTGTGGTCATAACGGGCGTTCAGCCCGCACAGGAGCAGGCGGGTCATAGGGCGTCGTCCCGGGCGGCCGCTTCGCTGCGCTTGGATGCGGCCTGTTCCTCGTCGGTCAGCGGCCGGACCCGGAAGCGGTCCTGGACGACCGACAGGATCAGGACCGGACGGCCGTTGCGGATCAGGCTGTCGGCCTCGGCGTCCGCCTGGTGGTAGCCCTCGTCCGTGCGGTAGCGGATCTGCCCGGGCCGGCCCGGCCGGATCGACTTGACGACCGTCGCCTTCTGGCCGACCTGGTCAAGGTCGGTCCGGGACGCGTGGCGGCGGGCGATCGGGCGCAGCAAAAGGATGGCTGCGTTGACCAGGATGATCAGGACGGCCAGCCCGGCGATGCTGATCGCCAGGATATTGAGGTACAAGGTCATGTCGCTCATCGTGTAGCCGCCCATTTCCTGTCCGCCTGTTCCAATGCAAGCGCCGGTCTGTTACGCTAAGGGGCTGTTATGATGAACAGTCCCTAATTCACCCAGGGCATGTTGCGCCCGTTGTAGATCTCTTCCATCTCGCGCATGATTTTGCGTGTGATCATGCGCACCTCGCCCGGATGCAGATCCGCCTGCGAGGAACCAAAAAGGTAGTTGTCCAGGTCGAAGTTCTTCAGCTTGCACTTGGTGTGGAAGATATTCTCCTGGTAGACGTTGACATCGATCATCTGGTAGTTGTCACGCACGGACTCAGGGATATAGTTCTGGATCGACGTGATGGTATGGTCGATGAACAGTTTTTCTCCGGTGATTTTGCGTGTGAAGCCGCGCACGCGGTAATCGAGGGTCATGATGTCGGCGTCAAAGCTTTGCACCAGGTAGCTGAGCGCGTTGAGCGGCGAGATCTCGCCGCAGGTCGCGACATCGATGTCCGCCCGGAACGTCGCGACGCCGCCATCCGGGTGGTACTCCGGATAGGTGTGCACCGTGATATGGCTTTTATCGAGGTGGGCCAGGATGATTTCCGGCGTTGAACGGACATTGTCATCCGGCTGCATCTGCCCGCCCTGGGCCTGGACCAGGCCTTCTTCGCTGATCAGAAGCGCGACGCTCGAACCGCGCGGATAATAATCCTGCTTGGCGGTGTTCAAAATAGTGGCCCCGATGATCTGGGTAACATGCTCCAAGATCGTCGTCAAGCGTTCGGCATTGTATTGCTCGTCGATGTACTCGATGTAGGCGTTGCGGTCTTCGACCGACTTGGCGTAGCAAATATCGTACATGTTGAAGCTCAGCGTTTTCGTCAGGTTGTTGAAGCCATGCAGCTTGATTTTTCCATTTTCCGTTCTTTCCATTTTTTGCCGGTATCCCCCTCCAATTCAGTTGGTTTGCATGAAAGCAATGCAAGCGATTATATCATACCAGCCGGGCCCGGCTCAATTGTGATTCCGGTTACAGAACCGGCGCCAAATTCCCGTTATGCTGGTTCTGTCAGCGGCCGGCATCGCTCATGTCGCGCAAGATGGCCGGTTTGAGGATGCGGATCTTTCCGCGGCCAAGTGCCACCGCACCTTGACTTTTGAGTTCCCCCAGCAGGCGGGAGACGACTTCCCGGGCGGTGCCCAGTTCGACGGCGATCGCTTCATGGGTGCAGGCGATCTCCTCGCCGGATCCCACCCGGTGGCTGAGCAGCCATTCGGCCAGGCGGCGGTCCGTGCGGTTGAAAGCCACCGCCTCAAGGGTCTGCATGGTTGAGGTCAGATGCCCGTAAAGGGTCAGGATGATGTAGTCCTTCCAGGCCGGCTGTCCGGCCAAGACCTGCAGGTAGACCGGCACCGGCACCATGAACAGCCTGGCCGCTTCCTCGACCTGGGCCAGGGCCGGAAAATCCTGGTTCTTGATCTGGCAGGCGATCGACAGCACGCAGGTGTCGCCGGGACCGGTCCGGAACAGCGTCATTTCGCGGCCGCTCGACGACAAGGTGTAAACCCTGAGCTGGCCCGTCAGGACCAGGGGGATAAACTGGCACTGCTGGTTTTGCTGCATCAGCATCTGACCGACCGGCAGCTCGATCAGCTGGCCGGCGGCGTAGATGACTTGGCGGTCTTTTTGCGCAATGCGGGTCAGGACGGGAAACAACGCTTCGATCTGGCGGATCTCATCTTGGGTTGGCATGTCACACTCCTGTACGGTCCCGCCGGCCATGAGCACCGGTCAAGACGAACTTACGCGGCCTTTGGCCGCATATCCGATTATATCACAAGCGAGGTGATTGCCATGAAAAAAACCTTATCCCAAAAAACACGCCGGCTGCTTGCGCTGGGAATGCCCCTGGTGGCGGCGGCACTGGTTCTGGCTTCCTGCGCCCAAGCCGCATCGCCCACATCAACCGAAGCCACGACGACAAAAAACACCACAGCCGCAACCGCAGCGACAACGACAAATACAACGACAACGACAACGACCGCCGCGACGGTTCAGCTGGTCGACGCCGACGAAGCGCTCGCCATCTTGGACAACAAACCCGACGCGCTGCTGATCGACGTGCGCACCGAGGCGGAATTTAAATCCGGTCATATCGAAGGCGCCCTGCTGCTGCCGATCGATCAGCTGCAGGCAAAGCTCAGCGAGCTGCCCAAAGACAAGGCGACGCCGCTCGTGGTCTATTGCCGCAGCGGCAACCGTTCGGCGACGGCCGCGCAGATCCTGCT
>JAAZFW010000275.1 GCA_012511525.1 Clostridiaceae bacterium | reverse complement strand
TCTCAGAACCATAATAATGGAGCGGTGAGACGGAAACGCCCAGGCTGTAGATGGCGGTGGCGTCAAAACCCTCGACGGTCACTTCCACGGACGTGTCGCTCAGCTTCTTGATGCCGGCGATGTTCGGAACGCCCTTGCCGCCCATGGCTTCGTCTTTCGGGCCCCATTCGCCGATGAAGGCCGAGCGGGCAACGTCGACAACAGAAGTGTCGTCAGCCGCCTCAACGCCCCAGTAGGCTTCCGGGTCGCCTTCGTATTTGGCATAGGCTTCATTGTAGTAGTCTTCGATCGTCGGGTACTGCTTCTCGGCCAGGTTCCAGGTAGCCCCGGAAGTGCCGGTCAGAACTTTGTCTTCGCCGACTTCGGCAAAGCCCCACAGGACCATGCCCATCATGACCTTGAGACCTTCTTCTTTGTTGATGTCTTCAGGCTTGAAGCCGGTGTACTGCTCGGCGTAACCCATGTAGTTGGCCAGGACATAGTTCACAATGGCCTGCACGTCGTCGATCCAGGCCTGCTTGATCATGGCCCAGAAAGATTCCTGCTGTTCCTTGGTCCATGCGTCGCCTTCGGCCCAGACATGGTCTTCGCCAGCTTCATAGATGGCGTCGAACATCGCGTCGTACTTTTCATAGACTTCGCTGGTGGTCTGGGTGCGGTAGTCCTTCATGCCCAGGATCGGAACCGAGTACAGGGTTGTGGAACCCGTGTAGCTGGGATCGGAATAGACATAGTAGGTGAAGATGACGTCATCGGCGGTCATCAGTTCGCCGTCGCTGAACATGACGTCGTAGCGGATGGTCCAGGTATAGGTTGTCTTGTCGGTGGACTCGTTGTAGTCAACCTTGACATTGGCGATACCCTTGTACTCGTATTCGGTACCGTTGTAGTCGAGCTTCTCGCCTTCGATGGCGTTGTAGACGATAGCACCGGTTCTGTCCGTTGTGAGCAGCCCGGCGGCCGTCATGGAAACAACATCGTCGTCATACGCCGTGTCGGCAAAGAAGGGGCTGAACTTCTCGCTGAAGGGCGAATAGCCAACAACGAGCGGCGTGGTCTGACGGAAACGGGTGGTGGTTGCTTCCGTGGTGGTCGTTGCCTGTGTGGTCGTGGTGGCTTTGGTCGTCGTCGTGCCGGCGGTGGTCGTGGTCGTTGTCTCTTTTTCGGTACAGGCCGCAAAGAGCGTGACCGCCATCGCTAGCATGAGCAATACCGACAGCAGTTTAATCGGTCTGGTCTTTCTCATGTGACAATCTTCCTCCTCATATTCCATTTGCCAGTTCTTCCGGATCAATACAGGCAAGCCCGATTGGGAACGGCTAACCGGATTCCAGGCGAATGCGTATAATTGATTATTATATCAAAAGGCTGCTTTGTCAACCAGTTTGAGGCAAAGCAGCCGATTTTTGTACTATTCAATTCATGGGATCAAACGCCGGCGCCTGCCGTAAACGCTTGCGTTTTGGCATTTATCCCTTTGCCAGGACGCGCTTTGCCGCTTTACCGGTCTGTGAAGACAACTTCGCCGGGGCGAACCATGCCCAGCTGTTCCCGGGCAACACGCTCAATATAGGCATCGCTGCCGACAATCTGCTGCAGTTCGCGCATCTCGGACAACTCGGCGGCCGCTTCCTGGAGCTTGCCGGCCAGCGCTTCCCGGCGCGCCTCGATCCGGGCCAGCTGCTTCTCCTGCTCGAAATAAATCGCGATCGCCGACGCCAGCACAACGACCAACAGCATCCCGATCAGGATCCTGAAAAGGATTTTGCTGTGGTTGACGGATCGATACGGTTGTCGCCGAACGGCTTCCATGCTGTCTTTCACCTCTCGCCGGGCCAATGGCTATCACAGATGAAAATTATTTCATCGCCTTTTCGGCCCGCCGTCTTCATTGTAAAGAACAGCCCCAATGAATACAACGGTTCCAAGTCCCCTGGTGCGACCGGCGACTCAATTTAACGCCGCTGTAACGCGGCTGTAACAACGTCAGGCGGGGTCGGACGGTGTTTTCAGAATCTCGTACAAATCGGCGGCCTCTTCCTTGCGCACGGTTTCGCGCAGCTGCAGGATTCTGACCTGCGTGCGTCCCGAACCAAACCCGATCTCGAGGATATCGCCCGGCTTGACCTCTGCGCCCGGTTTGGCCGGGCGGCCATTGATCTGGACACGGCCGGCCGCGCAGATTTCGTTGGCGACGGTGCGCCGCTTAACCAGGCGTGAAACTTTTAAAAATTTATCGAGACGCATCGCTCTTTCCACCTTTCTCGTCCTGTTTGACATCATCCCAGAGCCGGTCCATTTCAGACAGCGACAACGCGCCAAGCTTCAGGTTGCTCGCTTCCGCGCGCGCCTCCAGGGCAGCGAACCGCCGGATGAATTTCTCTGTCGACCGGTTCAGGGCCATTTCCGGCTGCACCTTGAGATGGCGGGCATAGTTAACGACCGAAAACAGCAGGTCACCGAGTTCGTCTTCCAGGTGATCCTGGTTAGAAGCCTCTTTGATCTCGGCCAGTTCCTCCTCGATCTTCTGGCGCGGTCCATCCGCTTTATCCCAGTCAAACCCGACCTGGGCCGCCTTCTGCTGCACCTTGTAGCTGCGTTGGAGCGCGGGCACGGCACGAGGCACGTCAAGCAAAACCTGCGTCTGGCTGTCGAGCCCTTTCTCGCGTTTCTTGTTTTTCTCCCAATTGGCGATGACCGCGTCAGGCGTCGCCGCCCGGTCCGGCCCGAAGATATGTGTATGGCGGCTGATCAGCTTGTTGCAGATCGCCGCGACGACATCGGAGAACGTGAATGCGCCGGCTTCCTGTGCCATCTGGGCATGGAAAACGACCTGCATCAGGACATCGCCGAGTTCATCGCACAGCCGGTCCGGCTTACCGCTCTCGATGGCGTCGATCACTTCGTAGGCTTCTTCGAGCAGGTTCTGCCGCAGGCTGCGGTGCGTCTGTTCCCGATCCCAGGGGCATCCCTGATCGCTGCGCAGAAAGGCCATCAGGTCTAAAAGCTCGGCTACGGTAAAGTGCTCTTTCATGACAAAGGATTCGGCTGGCGGCAGCGGCCGCCGGTTGGTGTCAGGCATGGTATCCCTCCCGGCCTATCGTCCTGTTCACTCGAGCCAGCGGATCTGGAAGCGCTCGAACTTGATCGGCTCGGTGAACTGCTCGGCAAAAAAGATGGTCTGGTGAAAGCGGGCGAATTCGTGCGTGTTCTTCTCCATCCAGATCGGAATGGGAATGTCCAGCTGGCGGCACAAATCGACCAGGCAGCGTTCCAGGAGCACCGTGAAGCGCTGCGGCCCGTCCGGCTGGGTCACGACCTTATCCTCAAGAAGCAGGTTGGCCCGGAATGTCTTTCCTTCCAGCTTCATCGCGCGCCCCCCTTTTCGTTCCCGCTTAACATATTATTCACGAATCGACCACGATCGTGATACATTTCCCTGTTATGCTTAAAGTAATTCAAAAGCATCCCCTTACTTCATAACCCCCTCCTTAGAAATACCGGCGGTCCCCCCCGCCGGTATTTCATTTACTTGAGGGTGGGGTAGATCGCCCGATAGCGCTTGAGCGCGTCCTGCCAGGCGGCCTGGTCTTCGGGCTGGTACTTTTTCAACGCGAAGGAACGTGCGATCACCTGGCGCGCTTCGGCCAGGTTCTTGAGAACGCCCTGGGCCAGCAGCTGGACCGCCATGTTGCCAAGTGCCGTCGCCTCGATCGGACCGGCCACCACCTGGCTGCCGGTTGCGTTGGCCGTAAACTGTGACAAAAGACCGTCCTTGGTGCCTCCGCCGACAACATGCAGCGTCGGGTAACGCCGCCCGGTGACGGACTCGATCTGGTCTTTGGTCACCCGGTACTTGAGGGCCAGGCTCTCGTAGATGCAGCGGACCACTTCGCCGCGTTTTTCCGGGACGGCCTGGCCTGTCTCGCGGCAAAGCGCGCGGATGCGTTCGGGCATGTCGCCCGGGAAGCCGAGCACGTCGGCGTCGGGGTCGATCAGGCTGCCGAACGGCTTGCAGTCGAGCGCCTCACGTTCCAGGTCGGCGTAACTGACATTGGCGCCTTCGCGGTTCCACTGGCGGCGCGATTCCTGGATCAGCCACAGGCCCATGATGTTCTTCAAAAAACGTGTCGTCCGGTTGTAGCCGCCTTCGTTGGTGAAATTAAACGCGTAGGTCTGGTCCGTGATCAGGGGAACGGGGCTCTCGATTCCCATCAGGGACCAGGTGCCGCTGCTGATATAGACGAAATCGTCCTGGGCTGCCGGTACGGCGACGACGGCTGAGGCGGTGTCGTGCGAGGTAACCGCGACCGCCGGGATCGGGTCGACGCCCAGTTCGGCGCAGATCTGCCCGGAGAGGGAACCGACGATTTGGCCGGGGTGCACGATCGGGCTGAGCAGGCCGACCGGCAGGTCGAGCTTTTCGATCAGGTCCCGGTCCCAGTCGCCCGTGTACGGGTTGACCATCTGGCCGGTCGACGCGATGGTGAATTCAGCCTGACGCCGGCCGGTCAGCAAGTAGAGGAATAAATCGGGCATCAGCAGCATGCCGCCAGCGCGCTCCAAAAGCTCGGGACGCTTCCGGCTCAAGGCAAAGAGCTGGTACAGCGTGTTGAAATGGAGAAACTGGGTGCCGGTGCGCTGGTAGAGGATGTCCTTAGGAATGACCTGGAAGACCTGGTCCATCACGCCCTGGGTGCGCGTGTCGCGGTAATGGACCGGGTTCTCGAGCAACCGCCCGTCCCTGTCAAGCAGGCCGAAATCGACTCCCCAGGTATCGATGCCGAACGAATCGATCGGGCCGAAGCCCTTGGCCTTGATCAATCCCTGTTTGATTTCGTGAAACAATCGCAGGACATCCCAGTGCAGGGTATCTCCGACCTGGACCGGGTCGTTGGGAAATCGGTGGATCTCCTCAAGATCAATCCGCTCGCCGTCAAAGCGGCCCAGCATGGCCCGGCCGCTGGACGCGCCGAAATCAAAAGCCAGCAGATGCTTGGATGGTGTCATGGTATTCTCCCCTTTCAAACCGCCGTCTATCGAGCCGTGATGCTTTTCCGGTATTTCTCGCTTTCCCAGTTGGCGATGAAACTGCGGTTGGCCTCGCTCATGAGGTGCACCGCATGCCCCGCGCGCTGGATCGTTTCGGTGATGAACAAGACGGCGCAGAGCGTTTCTTCGATCGTGCGCGCCTCATTATAGCCGCAGCGGTAACGAACCTCGCCGCTGGCACGGTTCAGGGTGCAGACAGCATCTTCAGGCACCGGGGCGCCCGTCTCCAGGACAGCGATCTTTCCGCCCAGGAAGACCAGCTGGTCCGGATACAGCGAACGAACCGCGAAGAAATCGTGGTCCCAGTCGCGGGTCTGCAGCTGACGGTTAAGCCAGGGGGTCGCCGACACGAAGTGCTGGCCGTCATCCTGTCCGGGTTCGGGCCTGACCTCGATCGCCGGCCAATCCCGGCGCGAAACCGAAAAGGCGGCGGCCAGGCGTCGGTTGGCTTCTTCATGTAGTTCGAGGCAGGTGTCGGCATCGAGGCCGGTGACCACCAGGCCATGGTTCTGCATCAGGAGAATCGCCGGTTTTCGGCCGGTTTTCGCCTCTGTCTCGCCGATCGCCTGCCGGATGGCAAAGGTCAGCTGGGCGCCCGGGTTGATGTAAGGCACAAAGGCATGGCTGACCGGCAGATCCGCCAGCGCCGACGCGGCGATGGCCGGCCCCTGGGCGGCGCAGGTCGCCAGGTTGGCATACACCGCGTGCGTATGCAGCACGAACGTGTCAAGGATCGCGTGGAATCCGGCTTCGACCGACGGGCGCAAAGCCGGCAGGCCGTCGACCAGACGAGTTGCTGTCTTGGCACGGGCCGAGCCTTCCTGCTCGATGTCCGCCAGGGTTCCGGGGTCTGTTTCCAGGTAGAAACGGCGCAGCGCCTGGTAATCGAGCACCGCATAAGCCTGGTCACGGCCGATCTGGTCCAGCCGGAAGCCGGATGCCTTGATCGCCATCAGGGTGTCGTCCACCTTGCAGGATGTGTTGCCGCCGCCGCCCTGGACATAGTCCGAGGCGCTGCCGGCCAGGCGTGACATGCGTACAAAATCGTCCAGCCGGGCGGCGTGGCTCTCTGTGAATAAAAGTTGATTGCCCATTGTTTCTGCTCCTCATCCGATTCAAGGTTGATGTTTACACCCTTTTCATGAGCACGTTCTGCTCATACGCATGGACCTGCTCCAGCCAGTCGGCGCCGGCGGGTACGCCTTCGTCGAGACAGACCTTGTTCCAAACCGCCGCGTACGGCAGTGTGCGGGCTTCTTCCATCAGGGCCAGCCGGTCGGCGTATAGGCCGGCGTTTTCCGCTTCGCGCAGTTTGTCCGTCGGCTCGAGCAAGGCGGCCAGCAGTGCTTTCTGAGCAGCGCGGATGCCGATCACCCAGGCCGCGATCCGGTTGATGCTGCCGTCAAAGAAATCGGTTGCCAGATAGACGCGGCCGAAACCGCCGGCCCGCTTGATCTCACGCATCACGTCAAAGACATTCTCATCCGAAATGACAACATGGTCGCTGTCCCACTTGACGCCGCGGCTGACATGGATCAAAAGCTTCGGATAGAACAGGAGCAGCGACGAGATCTTGTCCGCGATCGTCTCGGTGGGGTGGAAATGGCCCATGTCCAGGGTCAGCATCAGGTGGTCGCAGCCGTTGGCGCGGGCATGGGCGACATAGCCCATGTAGAATTCGTGGGAGCCGACGGTGTAGCTTTCGACACCGACGCCAAACAGCTTGCACTCGACGGCGTCGACCAGGTACTCGGCCGGATACTGCTCAGCCAGGATTTCGTCCAAAGCGTCGCGCAGCAGCCGCCGGTAGCGCAGCCGGTCTGCGGGCATGTCCTTCATGCCGTCCGGAACCCAGATGTTGTTGACCACCGGTTTGCCCAGGCTTTTGCCGATGTCGGCGGCGATGCGCCGGCTTGCCTTGCAGTGATCGATCCAGAACCGGCGGATTTTTTCGTCGGGGTGGGCCAATGTCAGGTTGTCCGCAGCCAGCGGGTGGCCGAAACAAGTCGGGTTGAAGTCGATCGCCACATCCCGTTCTTTAGCCCATGCGATCCAACGGGCGAAGTGACGCGTCTCGTAGGCGTCGCGGTCGACCGTCTCGCCGTCCAGCTCGGCATAGCTGGCGTGCAGATTGACGCGTTGCTTGCCCGGCAGCAGGCTCATCGCCATATCGATGTCGGCGCGCAGTTCGTCCCCGGACCTGGATTTGCCAGGATAGGCGCCCGTCGACATGATGCCGCCCGAAACACCGCCGGCCAGGCTTTCCAGGCCGGTCACATCATCACCCTGCCAGCAGTGCAGGGAGATCGGCAATTGTTTCATCTGTTCGATAACGGCGACGGTGTCAACCCCGTACTGGGCATAGACCTCGGCTGCGGCCTCGTATTGTTTCTCAATGAGTTCCCGGTTCAACATGTCTTGTTCCTCCTCTATCGGTTTGATCTTCTGTCGGATTGTGTTACTAGCGTTAAGGCGCATAGCCATACAGCGCCAGAGCCTGGTCGCGGTAGGCCTGGACGCGCCCGGCCAGGTCCGGATAGTCCCGGCAGGTCTTTGGCGCGAAGAAGCCGCGGCTGAGCGATTCAGTGGCCAGGCGTTCGTGGCCGATCAGGGCCCAGGCGGCGTCGTACAAGTTGGCAAAAAACGGGTCGCGCATCGCCGTGCAGATAAACGGCTGGCGCGGCTGGTTGATATCCTCGCCGCTGATCTGGAAAAAGCCGTGCCGGTCGCATAGCTCGCGGACGCGGACCAGCTGCTTGCGGGTGTTGCGCGACGGCATGTAGGTAACGGCCTTAAAGCCTATCTCTTTAAGCAAGGCGAAAAGCTCGACCAGATAGCCATCTTCGAAAGCCTGGGCTTTCTTGTCCCCGGTCACCGAATCCGTCACGTCGCCCAAGTAGGCGTAGGCCAGGATAATGCCGTGCGCCTGGGCGAAAGCGGCCAGCTCGGCAACCGGCGGGCATTCGTCGGTGGCGTCGATGTAAAATGCCTCGACCAGATCGCTCTTGAGGACTCCGAGCAGGTCGTAGGCCAGGTGGGGGTTGGCGGCATCCTCGAGCTGTAAACGGGCTTTTTCACGCACCGGGATATTAAGGGTATCCGTAAGAAACCTGACCAGTCCGGCACCGGCACCAAAGCGTGCAAGCAGACTTTGGGCTACGGCAAACAGCAGGTGCCGCTCAGTGACCTGCCCGCCTTCGGCGGACGCGGAAAGCGGGACGATGTCCCGATCGTAATCGAGGCAGATGCCGGCCGGTTCAAGCAGCCTGTTCAGTCGGGCGGTCATCGCCCGGTTGCGCTTGCCGCGTGCCGCCAGGATAGGACGGAACCAGTCGCTGACCGCGTCGATCTGGCTGTGCGGCACACCGTGCAGGGCGACATAGGCGACTGTGTCCTGATCCGGGTTGTTGATTCGCCGCCTGGCCAGGTCGGTTGCGGCAAACGACACGCGGCATTCGGCCCCGATCGTGACCGGCAAACCCATGATCCGGCCCGCTTCGATAAACTCGCGCGCGCCGGCGATGGTGTCGTGGTCCATGATGCCGGCTGTAGCCAGGCCGGCCTGGCAGGCCATCCAGACCGCCTTGGTTGGCGAATAGGGGGAAAATGAATAATGGGTATGGATGTGGTTGTTGACATCGCGGCCAGGCAGCGTATCGCGCCGGCCGACAGCAAGGCTCAGCTGGCGCAGGGCATCGAGTCGTCGGGATGCCTGCGGGTCGTTGAGCGCCTGGATCAGGTCGGGGTCAGGTTTTGTCAGCATGCGTCACTCCTGTGTTTTTTTCCATTTTACCAGATAACCGGAACGCTGTCCCGGCCAGAGAACCAAAAGGCCCGGGATTCGGTCATGCCGAACCCGGGCCCTGCAGGTGCAAAATCAGACGCCCTGCTTGCTGCGCCGCTTCATTTCGACATCTGTGAAGCTGTGCTTCGGCGCGTAGCCGGGAATCGGCTGGATGCGCTCGTGGAAGATGTCGACAAACCAGTCGGCCTGCGGGAAGAAATGCTCTTCCAGCTCGTAGGCCGGCGTGATCCAGTTGCGGGACCCGAGCACGATGGCCGGCGCGTCCAGATCGTCGAAGCAGAGATCGTTGATGTTGCGGGCCAGGTCGTTGAGATACGAGCCGCGCTCGCAGGCGTCGCCTGAGATGATGATCTTGCCGGTCTTGCGCACAGAATCCGCCACCAGGTCGTAGTTGAACGGCACCATCGAACGCGCGTCGATCACCTCGGCGCTGATGCCGTGCTGCTCGAACAGCTTGGCGGCGTCGAGCGCCCGGTACAGGGTCGCCCCGATGGTCAATATCGTGACATCGGTTCCGGCACGCTTGACATCAGGCTCGCCGATCGGGATTTGGTAGGGTTCGACAGGCACGCCGCCCTGGTGGAACTGCTCGCCGACATCGTAGATCCGCTGGCTCTCGAAGAAGATCACAGGATCCGTCCCGTTGAGCGCGGATGCCATCAGGCCCTTGGCGTCGTAAGGGGTGGCCGGGAAAACGACCTTGAGGCCTGGGATATGGGCACAGAGCGCGGTCCAGTCCTGGGAATGCTGGGCGCCGTATTTCGAGCCGACCGACACGCGTACGACGACGGGCATCTTGAGGATGCCGGCCGACATGGCCTGCCACTTGGGCAGCTGGTTGAAGACTTCGTCGCCGGCACGGCCCAGGAAGTCGCAGTACATCAGCTCGACCAGGGCGCGGCCGCCGCTCATCGCGTAGCCAACGGCCGAACCGACGATCGCCCCTTCGGAGATGGGGGAGTTGAACAGCCGGTGGTAGGGGATTGCCTCGGTCAGGCCGCGGTAAACGGCGAACGCGCCGCCCCAGTCCCGGTTCTCTTCGCCGTAGGCGACCAGGGTCGGATCCTCGTAGAACTTGTCGAGGATCGCTTCGAACAGGCCGTCGCGCAGCTGGTAGACTTTATTCTTCGAGACCGGCTTGCCTTGCTCGTCGAAGGCGAAGCGGCTCTTGCGGGCGATCTGCTGCAGGCGGGGGTTCTCCTCCTTGGGCAGGAGGACATCGCAGGCGCGGTCTTCCATGCGCACGATCTGCTGGTTGGAAAACATCATCTTCTCGATCGCGTCCGGAGTCTTGGACAGATCCATGCGCGGCGACACCTGCGGGTCGATCGCCAAGCGGACGGCATGCGTTACGCGGTTGACGACAGCTTCGTCGATCGCTGTGATTTCAGCTTCAGTCGCCACGCCGGCCAGAACCAGCTGCGCGTGGAACGCGGCGATGGAGTCCTGGCTTTCCCATGCTTCCTTTTCCTCGCTTGTCCGGTAGGAGTCGGCGTCAGACGGCGAATGCCCCGCGTAACGGTAGGTCAGGGTGTCGAGCAGAATCGGGCCCTTTTTGGCGTTGATGATCTCTTTTTTACGCCTGAAGGCGTCGATTACGGCCAGCGGGTTGTAGCCGTCGACACGCTCGGCATGCATCTGGTCGGGGTTGATCCCGGCGCCGATTCGGGCGACATAATCGTAGCCCATCGTCTCGCCGCGAGTCTGACCGCCCATAGCGTACTGGTTGTTCATGATGTTGAAAATCAGCGGCAAGCCGCCCTTCATATCGTCTTCCCACAAGGTGCGGAACTGGTCCATCGCCGACAGCATGAAGCCTTCCCAGACCGGGCCGCAGCCGAGCGAGCCGTCACCGATGTTGCAGACCACCAGGCCGGGTTTGCGGTTGATTTTCTTGTAGAGCGCCGCGCCGACCGAGATGTCCCCGGATCCGCCGACGATCGCGTTGTTGGGGTAGATGCCGAACGGCAGGAAAAAGGCGTGCATCGAACCGCCCAGGCCACGGTTGAAGCCGGTCGTCTTGGCGAAGATCTCGGCCAGGGCCCCGTAAACCAGAAAGTCGATCGCCAGGTCCTTGAGGGGACGATCCTGTCCTTCGGCCGCCTTTTCGACAATCTTCCAGGTCGCTCCGTCCAGGAAAGACTCCATGATCTTTTGCAGTTCGTCATCGGAAAGCTTCTGGATGGCCGACAGGCCCTTGGCCAGGATTTCGCCGTGGCTGCGGTGCGAGCCGAAGATGAAGTCGTGCGGCGTCAGCAAATAGGCCTGGCCGACCGACGAGGCTTCCAGGCCGATCGAAAGGTGGGCCGGACCGGGGTTGTTGTACTCCAGGCCGTTGTAGCTGTTGGTTGTCTTGATCGCGTACAGCATCGATTCGAACTCGCGAATCAGGCGCATGTCGTGGTAGATGCGCAGCAGGTCCTCCTTGCTGTAGGCGCCCGCTTCGTCCGCCATCGTTTTGCTGTACTGGTTGACGGGTATGTCCCGGAACTTGATCCAGTCGGACTGCCTGACCTCTTCGGGTTTGATGAACAATTGCTTTGCCATGTATTGATCCTCCGGTTTTGCTGGCGCTAAGCGCCGGTCTGTCCTGGTTGGACGGTTAACTCAGCTGTGGAAAACAGCCTCGCGGATGATTTCACCAACGGTGGGATGCGGGAAAATCAGCTCGCGGATCTCCGGCAGCGTCAGCTCGGCCTCGATCAGGAAACCGACGGCCAGGATGATCTCGGACGCATAGCTGCCCAGCAGATGGCAGCCCAGGATCCGATCGCGCTTCGTGTCGATCAGCAGCTTGATCAGGCCGGTGCCGCCTTCGTTCTCGGCCATGTAGCGGCCGGAAAAGTTCATGGGCAGCACGACCTTGCGGTAAGGCAGCTGCTTTTCGCGGCAGGTTTCCTCGGTTTCGCCGACAAATGCCATCTCGGGGTTGGTGTAGATCACCGACGGCATCGCCTCGTAGCGCATCGTGTCCTTTTTGCCCAGGAGGGAGTTGACGGCCACTTCGGCTTCGCGATAGGCGGCGTGGGCCAGCATCCAGGTCCCGTTGACATCGCCGGCCGCATAGACATCCGGCACGTTGGTCAACCCCTGGCGGTCGGTGACAATCCGACCGCGCTCGACATAGACACCTAGGTTTTCCAGCCCGATTGCTCGCGTCACCGGACGGCGGCCGACGCTGAGCAGCACCTTGTCCGCCGCGACCTGGCGCGTCTCATCCTTATCCTTGAAGGTGACCTGGCCGTTGCCGATCGCAGTGACCTGGCAGCCGAGATGAAACGCGATGCCCTGTTTGGTAAAAGCAGCTTGAAGGGCGGCGCTGATTTCACGGTCCGCGTTGCCGGCGATGTGGTCGAGCATTTCGATGACCGTAACCTTGCTGCCGACCGTCTGAAAATAGCCGGCCATCTCCAGGCCGATCACGCCGCCGCCGACCACAACCAGCGATTCCGGAACGGTCTCCAGGTCGAGGATTTCGCGGTTGGTCAGCACGGTGCCGTCGGCCAGGCCTTCCTTGGCGCCGGGGATCGGCGGTACGATCGCTTCCGAACCGGTCGCGATCAAGAGCTTCTTGCCTTCGACGACCTCATCGCCGACGCCGACCCGGATCACGCCGTTTTCGCGGCCCAGGATGGTGCCCGTGCCGTTCATGATCACCGTCTTGCCCGACTTGAGCGTGGCGGTGATGCCGGCGACCAGCTTTTTGACAACTTTGTTCTTGCGCCGGATGACCGCCGGCTGGTCCAAGCGCACGTTTTCTGCGGTCACGCCGTAAGCCTGACCGTGCTTGGCGTGCTCGAAGATCTTAGCGCTGTTGAGCAGCGTTTTAGAGGGAATGCAGCCTTCGTTGAGGCAAACACCGCCGATCTTGTTCTTCTCGATCAGGACCGTCGAAAGTCCGGCCGCGCCGGCCCTTTCAGCCGCGAGGTACCCGGCGGGCCCGCCGCCGAGCACAATCAAATCTACCATGCTTTTCCTCCTCGTTCACTGCATCAGGAGCAGCGAGAAATTTTCCAGGACCTGAACCAGGTCTTTCAGAAAACGGGCGGCAGGAGCACCGTCGACCGCCCGGTGGTCGAAGGTCAGCGACAGCCCCATCGCAGGATAGGTTGTCACCTGGCCGTTTTGCTCGCGCACACGCGTGACGATGGTGTTGACGCCCAAGATGCAGGTCTGGGGCGGGTTGATCACCGGGGTAAACGATTCGACCCCCAGCGTGCCCAGGTTCGTAACCGTAAATGTGCCGCCCTTGAGCAGGTCGGGGCTGATCGTCCCCTTCTGGCAAGCCGATGAGAGATCCTTGACCTGACGGGAGATGCCAGAAAGCGGCAGCGTGTCAGCCTGAAACAAGGTCGGGACCATCAGGCCGCGCGGGGTATCGACCGCCACACCGAGATGGACATGGCGGAAATAGGTCATTTTTTCATCGTCATAATGGGCGTTGCAGGCCGGATGGCGCGCCAGGACGCGCGAAACGGCGTAAAGGATGATGTCGTTGATCGTCGGCACCTGGCCGGCCAGGGCAAAGCCCTGTTCGGCGGTAAGGCCCTGCTCGGCGGCCTTCTTGAGCCGGCTGCGCAGGCCGAGCATGTCGCTGGCGTCGAAGCTGCTGTTCAAGGTCAGCTGGGCCATCGTGGCCAGCGAGGCCTGCATGGAGCGGGCGATCACTTTTCGGATGTTGCTGTGCTTTTCGGTGGTGACATCGTCCGGAGCCAAAGCGGCGGGCGCGGCCGGCTGGGCCGCAGCCAGGACATCGCCGGTCGTGACACGCCCGCCCAGGCCCGTGCCGGCGACGCCGGCCGGGTATCCGGCAGCCTGGGCAGCCGGGGTCGCCAGCTTGCCTGCGTCGACGAGCTGGCGGATGTCACGCTCGATGATCCTTCTCTTGGGGCCGGTTGCTTCAGCCTGGCGCAGGTCGGCGCCTGTTTTTTCGGCCAGGTGGCGGGCCCGCGGGCTGATCGCGCCAGATAGCGCGGGACTGGTTTGGGTCGGCATTTCGGCTGTCGGAACCGGGGCAGGCTCAGTCAGCGGCTCTGGTTTGGCTTCGGCAGCCGGGCCGGCCCCCTCCGGTCGGAAGGGCGCGTCATCCTCGCCGGGCTGGCCGATGACACAAACGTTGGTCAGGACCGGCACGTCATCGCCCTCATCGAAATAGACGGCGATCAGGGTTCCTGAAACCTTTGCGGTTTCATCGAACGTCGCCTTATCTGTTTCGTAGGTGAAGAGGACGTCCCCTTCCTGGACCGGGTCTCCCTGCTGCTTGTGCCATTTACCGATAATGCAGCTTTCAACGGACTGGCCCTGCCTGGGCATGATGACAGCTGTTGCCATAGTCTGAACCTCCCTTTTATCATACGCCCGGCCGCCTTGCGGCCGGCAGGCGTTTATTTCAGCATGTTTTGGCCGCCGGTAACCGGAATCGCCTGCCCGGTCTCGTAGGCCTGCTCAACACAGTAGAGGATGGCCCGGGTGACATCGAGCGGTGAGCAGCCGCGCCGCATCGGGACCTTGTCGATATAAAACCGATAGACATCGTCGACGGATTGAGCGCCGGGAACTTTGCCGGCGCTCAGGTACTGGACGAACAAGCCCTTCTCCGGATCGCTCCAGAGCGGCCCCTCGTAATAGTTGCCCGGGCAGATGGCGTTGACCTTAACGCGGTCGGTGACCAATTCCTTGGCGAAACTCTGAACCAGCCCGATACCGCCGAACTTGCCGCCGGCATAGGCAAAATTGCGGTTGGAGCCTTCCAGGCCCGACTTGGAATTGATCTGCACGATATCGGCCGCATAAGACGGGTCGAAGCGCGCTTGCAGCTTCATCGGTCGCGAGCCGTATTTGGTCACCAGGAAAAAGGCGGTGTAATTGATGCGGGTCACGAACTCAAACGTATCCAGCGTCATGTCTTCCAGGCCGCCGGCGCGCAGCACGCCGGCATTGCTGACCAAAAGGTCGATCCCGCCAAAGGTCAGGACGGTTTCGGTCACCATCTCCGCCACGGAGGTCTCGCTGCCGACGTCGACGCCGACCGCCAACGCCGTACCGGGGCCAAACTGCTCGTTCAGCGACCGGGCGACGGATTGGGCCAGCGGCAAATTGAGGTCGGCGATCACCAGGACACCGCCGGCCTGGGCCAGTTCACGGGCAATTCCCTCGCCGAACCCTTGGGCCGCGCCGGTCACCAGGCAGACGCGGCCACCCAGACGGCCGGCCTTCTTGGCCGATGCGACCTCGTCAAGCACAAAGCGGCCGATGCCTCCGATCCGGACCGTTCCGGGACGGTTGATTTCTGGCCAGGCCGCCTGAAGGGCTGCGATGGCCTCTTCAGATGTGGCACACGCGGAATCGTCCAACTGCAGGTCGGCCGGCCGGCTGTCCGAATCCGGTTCCGCACGCACCTGGACAGCGGGGCCGCCCGCGGCCAGGGCACGCACGACGGGCGCCAGGGCCGCGGCCTTGCTTCTTGTCTGTTCGTCAATCCATGTCTGCATAAGGGCTCCTTCCCTGCTGCTCTCAGATGCAGTCGGCATGCTCAAGCAGGTACTTCTCAGCCTCACCGTTCCAAAGCCCGTTGTGCTTGGCAACCAGTTCGGCAAGTTTTTTGAAGACCGGGTCGGTCTCGCCAAGCTTGTCGAAATCCGCGATCGCGGTCAGGGGCATCTTGACATGGGTGTAGATCAGCTTCTTGCCGCCCGGAATCTTGGGCAGGTTCAGCGTCGTTTCGACCACACTGTCCAGACCGCCGACATGGGTGATCATAGACGAGGGGTTGACGACACCGCGGGTCATGAGGTCGAGCGCCTCGACCAGGTCCGCGGTCGTGCCGCCGCTGTTGCCGGCAACATGGGTACTGTTGTAGTGGACATTGTAGAAATTGAAGCGGGCGGAAAATTCAGGATTGGTGGGGCCGGCAAAAAAATTGAGGCAGCCGTCGTAGGCCAGGATCTTGTCGGCCTGTTCGACGACCGGCGTGACCGGCGCGTAAACATAAACGTCGTTATAGCCCTTGCCATGGGAGAGGCCCATCAGGTAGGCGGGCACATCCTCGATACCGGATGTGTTGACGTAATGCAGTTCGACCCCGTTGCGGGCCGCCTGCTCCGGACTGTACAAGGTGGCTGCGCGGGCCAGGCGCGCTTCGTCGATATCGGTGACGACCAGCAGCTTGGGACGACGCGCGTTGTGGATCGCGAAATCGATCGCGCCCAGGCCCATCGGGCCGACGCCGGCCAGCAAGGCCATGTTGCCGCCTTCGACAATGCCCATTTGGTGCTCGTAGCTGCCCGGCTTGGTGTGATAGTTGACATTGAAGCCCCCCACGATGCACGACATGGGTT
>JAAZFW010000274.1 GCA_012511525.1 Clostridiaceae bacterium | reverse complement strand
CCGGCGGCCGCGAAAGACAACGCGACACAGCGGCCGATCCCCTGCCCCGCTCCGGTGATGACCGCCGTCTTGCTTTTAAAGTCCGGCAGCATCTGCGGCAATATCAAGGGATTCTGTTCCATGGTGCCTCCTTTATCTGTTCGCTTGTTCCTAGCGCAGCAAGTCGCGGCGCTCGGCCGCGCTCTTTTGCATCTCCTGGTAGCGGATCAGCTTGTCGCGCTCGGTCTGGACGACCTTTTCCGGGGCCTTGCCGACAAACTGGCTGTTGTTCAGCTTGGCGCTGACCCGTCCGATTTCTTTGGCCAGGTTCTCGTTTTCTTTTTCAAGCCGCTCGATCTCCTGGTCGAGGTCGATCAAGTCGGCCAGGGGCAGATAGATCTCCCCGCCGTCAAACAAGGCGGTGACGGCTGTCACGGGGACGCCGGCTTTGTCGGCTTGCGTCTTCAGGCTGCCGATGCCGGCCAGCCGCTCCAGGTAGGCCTGCCCGGCGGCGAAGTGACCGCGCAGCTGCTCGTCGGCGCTGACCATGATCAGGCTGATCTTGCGCGCCGGGGCGACCTTCATCTGGGTGCGGATGTTGCGCACCTCCCGGATCGCATCCATCAGGGCCGCCATGGTCTTTTCCTCGGCGGGAAAACGCCTGGCGTCGTCGGGCTTGGGCCACGCCGACACCATGATGCTCCCCTCAGCATGGATGAGGTGGCCGTAAACCGTCTCGCTGACATAGGGCATGAAGGGATGAAGCAGCTGCATCGACTCGGTCAGCACCTGGTTGAGCACAAACTGGACCGTCAGGCGGCTCTTGTCACCCTGGCTGCCGTTCAGGCGCGGCTTGGCCATCTCGATCGACCAATCGCAGAACTCCTCCCAGATCAGGCTGGTGATCTTGCCGAGCGCGATGCCGAACTCATACTTGTCCAGGTTGGCGGTCACCTCGCCCTTGATCGTCTGGAGACGCGACAGGATCCAGCGATCCTCCAGGTTGAAGTCCGCCTCGCTGACCGATGAAAAATCCATCTGGTCGTCAAAATTCATGACCACGAAACGGAAAGCGTTCCAGATCTTGTTGATGAAGTTGCGGCCCGATTCGATTTTCTCGACCTGGAATCGCTGGTCGCTGCCCGGCGCGTTGCCGTTGACCAAAGCGTAGCGCAGCGCGTCGGCGCCGTACTGGTCGATGATCTCCAGCGGGTCGATGCCGTTGCCCAGCGACTTGGACATCTTGCGCCCTTCGCCGTCGCGGATGATCCCGTGGATCAGGACCGTGTGGAAAGGCACCTCGCCGGTGTGCTCGAGCGCCGAGAAGATCATGCGCGCCACCCAGAAGAAGATGATGTCATAGGCCGTCACCAGCACGCTGGTCGGGTAGAACCGGCGCATGTCCTCCGTGTCGTCCGGCCAGCCCAGCGTGGAAAAGGGCCAGAGCGCCGACGAGAACCAAGTGTCCAGCGTGTCGTTGTCCTGCTCAAGGCTTGTCCCGCCGCATTTCGAACAATGCTGCGGTTCGGTTTCGCTCACCGTGACCTCGCCGCAGTCGGAGCAGTACCAGGCCGGGATGCGATGGCCCCACCAGAGCTGGCGCGAGATGCACCAGTCGCGGATATTCTCCATCCAGTTGAAATAGATCTTCTCAAACCGTTCCGGCACGAAGCGCGTCTGCTGCTTGCGGACCGCATCAATCGCCGGTTCGGCCAGCGGCTTCATCGCGACAAACCACTGGAACGAGACGCGCGGCTCCACGGTCGTGGAACAGCGGTAGCAGGCGCCGACATTGTGTCGGTGCGGCTCGGTCTTTTCCAAAAGCCCTGCCGCCTCCAGATCCGAGACGATTTTCTTTCGCGCCTCGAACCGCTCCAGGCCGGCGTAGTCGCCGCCATTTTCGTTGATGTGCGCGTCCTCGGTCAGGACATTTAGGATCGGCAGATTGTGGCGGCTGCCGACCTCGAAGTCGTTCGGGTCGTGGGCCGGCGTAATCTTCACCACGCCGGTGCCGAATTCGCGGTCGACGTACGTGTCGGCGATGACCGGAATCTCGCGGCCGACCAGCGGCAGGATGACGGTCTTGCCGATCAGGTGCCGATAGCGTTCGTCCTCCGGGTGCACCGCGACCGCCGTGTCGCCCAGCAGGGTTTCCGGGCGGGTGGTCGCCAGGACCAGGTGGCCGCTGCCATCGGACAGCGGGTAGCGGATATGCCAGAAGTGGGACTGCTGCTCCTCGTATTCGACCTCGGCGTCCGAGATCGAGGTCAGGCAGCGCGGGCACCAGTTGATGATCCGCTCGCCGCGGTAGATCAGGCCCTTCTCGTAGAGCCGGACAAAGACGTGCGTGACGGCCCGGGACAGGCCCTCGTCCATCGTGAACCGCTCGCGCGACCAGTCGCAGGACGAGCCGAGCCGCTTGAGCTGCTCGATGATCCGCCCGCCGTATTCTTTTTTCCAGGCCCAGGCCCGCTCGAGGAATGCCTCGCGCCCGATGCCTTCCTTGGTCAGGCCCTCCTGACGCATCGCCTCCACGATCTTGGCCTCGGTCGCGATCGAGGCGTGGTCGGTGCCCGGCAGCCAGAGCGCGGCGTAGCCCTGCATGCGCTTGAAGCGGATCAAAAGGTCCTGGAGCGAGTTGTCCAGGGCGTGCCCCATGTGCAGCTGCCCCGTGATGTTCGGCGGCGGGATCACGATCGTGTACGGCGGCCGGGACGGGTCCGAAGACGGCTGGAAGAAGCCGCCTTCCTGCCAGGCGCGGTACAGCGCCTCTTCGTGTTCCGCCGGTTCAAAGGTCTTGGCAATGGCATCGATTCTGGCCATAGGGTCCTCCTATCTATCCGCCTCAGCTGAAGGCGATCAGGATCAGGACAAAGCCGGGCGCTGCCAGCAGCAGGCCGCGCAGCTTGATGTCCAAAATCGCCGAATCGCGGCGGTATTTGTCTTTCTCTTCCGGAGTTATCATCTCGTCCAGGTCCGGCGGCAGCGTCTTTTTGGCGGCCAGGCCTTTCTTGTCGACGATGCGCGGCGCCATATAGACGACGACCAGGCCGCCCGCGGCGATCACCAGGCCCAGGATCCTTAATATCAGCTCCAATGTCGGGTTCATCTGTCACCTCTCCCGCCGTTTCCGGCCAATAAAAAAGCCTTCATCCAGCAACTGGACGAAAGCAAGCTTCCGTGGTACCACCAGTTTTCCTGCCAGGCAGGCTCTCTTCGGTCTTGACGCGACCAGACGTTTCCGCTCCAGGACGACCTTCCATCCCATTAGCCGGCAGGATCTTACAGCCCGTGAATCCTGCTCTCTGGCGGCCTTGAGGCGATGTACTCCTCCCCTTCGACGCAGAAAGAATAAACCTATCTTAGCCTGTCACCAGGCAAAATGCAAGTGCCGCGCCTTGACGGTGCCCGGCCAGGATGCCACAATACGATCAACGAACACGCGGAAGACCCGCACCAGGAGGCGCACATGGACCTTAGATACCTAGGCACCGCCGCTGCCGAAGGCTGGCCCGGTCTGTTTTGCCAATGCGACCACTGCCTGCGAGCCCGCCAGGCCGGCGGACGCAACCTCCGCTCCCGTTCCCAGGCGATCGTCGACGGACAGCTCCTGATCGATTTCCCCCCGGACACCTATCTTCATGTGCTGCAGCTGGGCCTGGACCTGACCGCCGTGACCTTTTGCCTGATCACCCACGACCACAGCGACCACCTCTATGCCCGCGACTTGGCCATGCGCTCGGGTGCGTTCGCCCACCGGACGGAGAAACGAGCCCTGAACCTGTATGCGACACGGCCGGCCTGCGCGAAGATCGAGGCCGTTCTCAGTCAATGCAACGAGCCGGAAGGGCCCACCGTCTGCCACCTGGTCAAGGCTTTCGAGCCGTTTTCAGCCGGACCCTACCAGGTCGTGCCGCTCCAGGCCGACCACGCGCCGGAATGCGAGTCGGTGATCTACACGATCAGCCGGGCGGGCCGAAGCTTGCTTTACGGCCACGATACCGGTTATTTCCCGGAAGCGACCTGGCAGTACCTGGTGGATGAGGGACGAAAACTGAACCTGGTGTCGCTGGACTGCACGGCCCTGCAACTGGACTGGCGGCACGGCCACATGGGGCTGGCTGCCTGTGCCGAGGTCCGGCAGCGGCTGTTCGACCTCGACCTGGCCGACAGCCAGACAAGCTTCGTGATCAACCACTTCTCCCATAACGGCGGCCTGATCCACGACGAACTCGTGCCGGTCGCAGCCAAGCTTGGTTTTCAGGTCGCCTACGACGGCCTGACACTGCCGGTATGAAAACATGGCGCCCTCATTACGTCATGTTGACATATTACCCTAATATAACAACTTTTTTATATTAAGATATATGAAACAATTTGCGCAGTGAGTTCATAACATCCTCACTTGGAACATCAATCGGGATATTTGGCATTTGTAACGCTGATCGTTTATTTTCTCCTAATCGATGATACGGTAATAATTCGATTTGAGACGGTGGGTATTCATCAAGAAATGCTACTATGCGTTCCATTTCTTTATCAGTTAAGTTGTAACCTGGGATAATCGGTATCCTCACTATCAATTTATCGGGCACTTCTTTGTATAGTCTTTTGTAATTGGATAGGATCAGGTCATTACGAACGCCTGTTATCTTTTCATGAAGAACTGGATCAAGACACTTTATATCAAAT
>JAAZFW010000273.1 GCA_012511525.1 Clostridiaceae bacterium | reverse complement strand
TTTATTCCCAAGGAGAACGCCGACAGCGTGGCGCAGGCCGTGATCCGCCTGGTGCAGGAAATCCTGCCGCAGCAGTACGGCCTCGACCCGCTGCGGGATGTCTTTGTCCTGACGCCGTCACGCAAGGGCAACGCCGGCACGCTTTCGCTCAACCAGGTGCTGCAGCAGGTCCTGCTGCCATCTGCCGATAAGCGCGCGGGCATGCGCTCCCACGGCCGGTATTTCGGCCTGGGCGACAAGGTCATGCAGACACGCAACAACTACGACCTGGCCTGGCACACGTCAGGTGACGAGTCCCAGGACGGGAACGGCGTGTTCAACGGCGAAACCGGAACGGTCGTGGACGTCGACGACGCGTCGGACAGCTTGCAGGTCCAGTTTGACGACGACCGCCTGGTTGTCTACGACCGGGCCAGCCTCGAAGACCTGGAACTGGCCTATGCCCTGACCGTCCACAAGAGCCAGGGCAGCGAATACCCCGTGGTGATCCTGGCCGTCGCGCCGGGTTCGCCGCAGCTTTTAAGCCGCAATTTGCTCTATACGGCGGTGACCCGTGCCCGGCAAAAGCTACTTTTGATTTCATCGCGCCGCGTGATCGGGCGCATGCTGGCCAACGTCGAGGCCCAGCAGCGCTACAGCTTCCTCAAGGATTACCTGGCGCACGGGACCGGCGAACCGGTTCCGTGACGGGCCGGCCTGACGGCTGGTCGCTGCTCCTGCCCCCGGTCTGCTGTTTTTGCCAGCGCGTCTGCCGTCCTGTAGCGGGCTATCCCGGAATCTGCCGGTCGTGCCTTGCGCGTCTGCCCCTGCGCTTCGGGGCGCAGCGTCAGCTGGCCGGGCTGGCGGAAGGCTTTTCGGTGTATGCCGCCGCCTATTACCAGTCCCCGCTGCGGGATCTGCTGCTCCGGCTCAAGTTCTCAAACGCACCCCAGCTGAGCGTCGCCCTGACCAGCCTGCTGACGGATCTGGTCCGGCAGCAGGTGCCGGACGCCGCCGCTGTCCTGGCCGTTCCCTTGCATCGGCGCCGCCTGCTGGAGCGCGGCTACAACCAGTCCGGGCTGCTGGCCAAACAGTTAGCCGCCGCGCTCAGCCTGCCGGATCTGTCCGCCGGTCTGGTGCGCTGCCGCGAAACCTGCCGCCAGAGCGAGACAACAAGCCGGGCAGAGCGCCTCGCCAACCTGGACCAGGCCTTCGGGATCGACCGGAATCTCTGGCAAGCCTGGCTTTCCGCCTGCCCGGCAGGGGGCCGGGCCCGCCTGGTCCTGGTCGACGATGTCTTGACGACCGGCGCCACCCTGGCTGCGGCGGCCCGCCCGCTGCGCCAGGCCGGGCTTGCCGTCACCGGTGTCGTGGTCGCGTCCAACGCCAGCTGAAACGGCACATCTCGTGTCCAGCTTGAGAAAAAGCACAAGAGACGGTATACTAAAGATGCCTGGAATGTTCGTTACCCTCGTTTTTGAACCTTCATGACAGAAACGGGAGCTCGGGTTAATGTGGAATAAAGTCATACCCCCGGACTTCGGTCCGAAAGGGGAAGGCTAAAGACCACTGCAGGGCACCCACCTAGTAGAGATGCTGGGTGTCAAAAGGGGGTACGGCATCCCGGGCATTCTGTTTCGCAATTCATTCTGTCACGAGAGATGACAAGGATGGTGACATAGATTTGTTACGTTGGTATGAAGACGCCAAATCGATCGCTCAGCGCGATCCGGCTGCCTGCGGCACATGGCAGGTTTTTTTCTTATATTCGGGCTACCACGCGGTCCGGATGCACCGCCTCGCGCACTGGATGCAAAAGCACCACATGCGCTGCATCGCCCGGGGGGTTTCCCAGCTGGCCAGGTTTCTGACCGGTATTGAGATCCATCCGGGGGCAAAAATCGGCAGGCGTTTGTTTATCGACCACGGCATGGGGCTGGTGGTCGGGGAAACCGCCGAGATCGGCGACGATTGCACGTTGTATCACGGGGTGACGCTGGGCGGAACCGGCAAGGACAAGGGCAAACGTCACCCGACCCTGGGCGACCGTGTTCTGGTCGGTGCCGGGGCCAAGATACTCGGCCCGTTCCGGGTCGGCGATGACGCCATGATCGGGGCCAATTCCGTCGTGCTGCACGAAGTGCCCGACGGCGCGACGGTCGTCGGCGTGCCGGGCCGCGTAGTCAAGCAGCAGGGCCAGACGGTTCACCACAACGTCGAGCTGGACCACGACAGGGCCCCCGACCCGATCGAACAGGATATCTGCCGCCTGATGCACCGGGTCATGGCCCTGGAGAAGCAGCTCGATCTGGAGATGGCGCCTTTGAGACGAAAAAACTGCCCGGATGCGGCACCCAACGAGACAACGGGAGGACATGACCATGCTGCGCCTTTATAACACCCAGATCCGAGACAAGCAGGATTTCATCCCGCTGGAAGAAGGCAAGGTCCGGATGTATGTCTGCGGCCCGACGGTCTACAACTACTTCCACCTGGGGAACGCCAGGCCGTTCATCACGTACGACACGCTGCGCCGTTACCTGGAGTTTTCCGGATACCAGGTGACCTATGTCCAGAACTTCACGGACATCGACGACAAGATGATCAACCGCGCCCGCGCGGAGAAGATCAGCATTGGGGAACTGGCCGATCGGTTCATCCGCGAGTATTTTATCGATGCCGACGCCCTGAACATCCGCCGCGCTTCGATCCATCCCCGGGCGACCGAGACGGTCCCGACGATCATCGCCATTATCCAGACGCTGGTGGACAAAGGCTTTGCCTATGAGGCGGATGACGGGGGCTATTTCGATGTCGGCCAGATGCCGGATTACGGCAAGCTGTCGCACCATAACCTGGACGAGCTGGCCAGCGGCAGCCGCGAGTTGTCCGGCGACGAGGCCGGCAAGCACAACCCGATGGACTTTGCCCTCTGGAAGAAGAAAAAGGAAGACGAACCGTCCTGGCCCAGCCCCTGGGGCGAAGGCCGTCCCGGCTGGCACATCGAGTGCTCGGCCATGATCAAGCAGCACCTGGGCGACACGATCGACATCCACGGCGGCGGCCAGGACCTGATCTTTCCGCACC
>JAAZFW010000028.1 GCA_012511525.1 Clostridiaceae bacterium | reverse complement strand
GGATGAAACCGGACAAGGCACGGCGGCTCAGCCGTTCCCTGAAGATCAGGCTGGACAAGACCAGCATCAGGATGATCCCCAGCCCGCGCGTGGCCGGAAAGAAAAAAGCCGATGAGGAGACGCCGATTGCCCGCATGAAAAAGGTGTTGGCGCCCGCCATCGCCGTGCCTGCGACCAGGCAAAGGAGCAAGTATTTGGCGCCCAGGCTGTCCTTCAGCGGGCTGGCTCCGGGCGCGCGGCGCTTCAGGAACAGGAAAGCCAGAACGGACAGCACCATGTTGGTCGCGATGTAGACCAGCAGGTAGGAGCGGTTCTGGTCGGGACGGGTCAGGGCCAGCTGCTTGGATAAAATCATGGTCGTTCCGCCGCACAGAAAGGACAGCAGCACGTAGATGAGCCATTGGATGCTGGTCTTCTTGGCTGTGTTTTGCTCGTAATAGGTCGCGTTGGACACGAACAGGATGCTGACGATAAACAAGACCAGCCCGCCGACGGCGCGCAACGACAAGGTCTCATCCCAGAAAAACAAGCCGTAGACGATCGGGATCAGCATGTTGATGCTAAACAGGCTGTTGGTCAGGGCCAGCGGCCCGTGGGCCAGGGCCAGGACCATGAACAGGTAGTTGGCCAGGATGAGCAGGCCGGCCACCGTGCCGAGGATCAGGCTTTCCCGGGAAAAGGACAGCCTGGCAAAGGGCGGCAGCAACAACAGGGCTACAGCCTGCACCAGATTCATCAAAAAGCTGAACAGGAAAAAATCGTGCCGGGCCCGGATATGGTCCTTCTGCAGGATTTTCAGGCACAGGGAATAGAGTGTGGACAAAGAACTGACGCCGATGATCGCGACCCAAAGCATGGCCGTCACCTGCCGGGGCGATAGGGGTCCGGCAGCGGGCCCATGGTGAAACGGATGTGCCCGCCTGCCATGAGTTCGTCTGCCCCGACCCAGTCGCCGGCGGGTTTGTTGTTCCAGCTGACCTGGCGGGCGAATACAGCCACGTCGGAAAGCCCGTCCGATTTTAGCTCGAGCGTCTTGCCGCTGGCCAGGTGTAGCCGGGCGCCGGCTACGGACGGGTTGCCCAGAAGGATCCGGTTTTGTCCGGAGACCGGGAAAAGCCCGAGCATGTTCCAGATCAGGCAGCTGCTCAGCCCGCCGGAGTCGTCGTTGCCGCACAGGCCGCCCCGACCGAGTCCGAAGCAACTTCGGTTCGCGTCGCGCACGATCTCCGCGGTCCGGTCGCGCCTGCCCGCGTAAAGGTAGGCGTACGGCGTCTCCATGTCGGTCTCGTTGTTCAGGCCCTCGAAAGAATAGAGCTGTTCGCCGCGCCGGACATCGTCTGCGGTCACATCGGCGGACAGCTGGCTGACCGGACCGCGCCGATAACCGAAAAAGGCGTCGAGCTGCCCGACGAAATTGGGACTGAGCCGCATGCGCTGCACCATGTCGGGCAGCAGCCGGAAACTGTAGTTCCAGTGGGTGCCTTCGTAGTACTGCCCGTCGGCGCGCAGCAGGCCGGTTTGAGGATCGTATTCATTCAACCACCGCTCTTCAGCCTGGCGCAGACGGCCGGCCAGTTTGCCCTGGCCCAGTCCCTCGGCCAGCAGCCGGGCGGCGTGGCATGCGACGGCCAGATCGATCGTATGCGACGGGTATGCGCTGACCCGGCCGCCGTCAAAGAAGGCGCGGTTGTCGCCACGATCCAGTTCTCCGGCGATGCAGTCCAGCACATGGGGCCAGTCGGCGTCGACGCCGCGCACGTACGCGTCGAGCAGCGTGCAGACGGTCAGAGCCCGGGCCTGCATGTCGTGGGCGCTGTCGGGCTGTTGCAGCAAAAAAGCGTTGGGGAAAAAGCCGAACGTCTCAAATGATGCCGTGAAGGAG
>JAAZFW010000272.1 GCA_012511525.1 Clostridiaceae bacterium | reverse complement strand
TTCCGCTCAGGTTCATCACCGGTATGCCTAAGGCCTGCTGCAAGGCCTGGCAGGCGGCGGTCAAATCCGGTTCGAGATGCCAGGCGCTCTGGTTGAAGCCAAGGCCCAGCAATTTGTCTGGCGCCCGCTCGCCGGCCAGATCTATGACAGCCTGGCGGACCGTTTTTTCCAGCCCTTCGATCAGGATGGTTTCGATGCCAGGCAGGAGGCTGCGGCCCAACGGACGCAGCAGCAGGTCGGTCAGGACAAGCTCACCGGACTCCAGGCCGAGATGCAGCCCAAGCAGGTACCTGGCATCGGCGACGACACGATACAGGCCGGGCCGCCGGCCGCCGGTTGAGTCAGCCCAGTCATACTCCTCGATCAAGCCCAGCCGGATCTGCTTGTCCAGCGCCCGGTTCAAGGTTGTCGCGGGCAGACCGAGCTGGTCGGACAGCATCTGGCGCGTGATGCCTTCCTGGCGGCGAATCGTGACATATAACGCGCGGGCCTGTTCGGCCAGCGCCTTACCGCTTTGCAGCAAACCCATACGGCACCTCCTTCTGGCGGATCTTGTCGTTGCTGCCGGTCAGGCCGGCAGGTCATCCGGCGCGGCTGCGTTTGGGGTGGCTTCGCCATGCCGAACATAGGCCATGCAGACAAACGCGATGGCAAAGGCGATGACGGAATAGAGAAAGAGCGTGGAGTAATCGTCGGTCAGGTCACGGATCCAACCAAACAACGTCGGGCTGAGGATTGCGGCGCTGAAGGAGAAAAAGTAATAATAACCGGTAAAGCTGCCGATCCGTTCCTTGCTGGCCAGCTCGACCACCATGGGCAGCGAATTGATGTTGATGCAGGCCCAGGCGGCACCGCCCAACAGCAGCAGACCGCGCAGGATCCACAGGTTCTGGATGAAAAGCATGGGCAGAAACAGGACAACCATACCGGTCAGGCCGGTCAAGATCAGTTTTTTCCGTCCGAAACGGCCGGCCAGGATGCCGGCTGGCAGGGCGAATGCGACGAGTGACAGGGAGAACAGCGTCAAGGTCATGGTGGCGTCCCCCTTGGAAACGCCCAGTTCCTTGGTCGCGTACAAGGTGAAAAACGATTCGACCGCGTTGTAGCCGCAGAACCAGAAAAAGATGGCCAGCAGCAGCGACAGCAGGCTTCTTTTCTCAGGTCCGGACAGCCCCTTGAGCAGGTCGTTGTTAATCCGGGCCCTGGCTTTTTCCCGCAAGGACTGCCGCGGGGCATCCGCTGCCAGAACCTGCTCTCGGGCGGCCATGACCCGGGCCATGTGCCGGCTGTCGGGCTCTTTGACGAAGAAGAGCAGCATCAAAAGGGCGAAGATCATCACGACCGAGCCCATCAGGAAAGGCATGTTGTCGCCGCCGACATTGGACAGGTAGCCGCCAACCAAAAACGCGATGATGCCGCCGACGCCGCCCATCAGGTTGATGATGCCGTTGGCCTTGCTGCGCTGCGCGGGGGGCGTCAGGTCCGGCATCAGGGAGACGACCGGTGAACGCCAGATCGACATGATCAGGTTGAAGAGGATAATGACGCTCATCATACCGAGCAGGCTGGTCGTGCGCGGGATGAAGAAGAAGGCGACCGCACAAAGCGGGATACCGACCAGGATATAGGGCATGCGCTTGCCAAAACGCGTCCTCGTGCGGTCGCTGAATTGACCGACCAGTGGCTGGAAGACCACGCCGAACATGTTGTCAATCGTCATGATGACCCCGATTAGGGCGGTGCTTTGCAAGTAGCGCTCTTCAAGCAGCACCGGGACAAAGCTTTTGTACAGGCACCAGGCCAGGGAGCTGGCGAAGAAACCGAACCCGATCAGGAATGTCTTGCGGTAATTCAAAGCTTGCATAAACCCTCCTTAACCG
>JAAZFW010000271.1 GCA_012511525.1 Clostridiaceae bacterium | reverse complement strand
CCGCTATGCCATAGGCAAATTTGGGCCTGGCGATCGATCTGGCTTCGTCCAGCATCCGGGAAAAGCTCTGGAAATCTTCATCTTCGGGGTCCGCGTCGATTTTCAGTTTTTTCAGAAGCGGTGCCGCTTCCAGGCTGATCGGGAAATGCTGGGCCAGGAACGTTTTCATCGGCGATGTCCTCGTATGTAACATAATTGACCGTGCCGTTTCCTGCCGACACCAGCCTTGCCCCTACCGTACACGACATCACATGATCTGTCAATCATGCTGAAACAGCCCAGGACCGGTCTGAACAGGACGCAATCCTTGCCAGGTTCGAGCGCTTCAAAACAAAAACCTTACAGCTTTTCCCTGAGATAGCCGGCAAACAGGTCGAGCAGCTCTTCGCTCCAGAAGCTGCCTTCGTGTGGCGCGCCGCGGACGCGGATCAGTCGGGCGTCAAGGCCCAGATCGAGCATCCGCCGGTGCAGCTGCTCACTTTGCTCATAGGGCACGGTCATGTCCATATCACCGTGGGCTAGCAAAAACGACGGATAAGCCTGGCCGGGCTGCAGCAGACGCAGCGGGCTCATGGCTTCCATTTTTTCCACCGGATCGCCGTCGCCGGCCAATCCCCGGAAGATCGTCATGATCTGATCGTCCGGCAGCAGGCGGCTGGCAAAGTCATAAAGCTGGCCGACATCGGCCGGGCCGAAGCAGTCGATCACCGTCGTGACCCGGTCGGAATACGATTCGTGCTCCGCCGTCCGGTATTTTGGGTCATCGCCGGTCAGACCGGCCAGCAGGGCTGCGTTGCCCCCGGAGGAGGTTCCCCAGACGGCAACCCGCTCGGGGTCGATGCCATACCGGTCAGCCTCGCCGCGCAGGTAACGGATCGCGGTCTTGACATCCGCAAGGAACGCCGGGAACGGATGGCCGTCCAGGCAGCTGCGATGCGTGACGCTGGCCACGATCAGGCCCTGACGGGCAAACCGGCTCAGCTGGGGAATTTCAAAGTGCCTGTTCGGCGTCGTCCAGGCACTGCCCTGGACAAAGACGACCAGCGGCAATCGGGTTTTGTCCGGCCGATCCGGCAGATGCGTCCAGGGCACCAGCAAAGACAGGTGCAGGTCCTGGCCGCCGGGCGACGCGTAGACCAGGTCGGGAACCATGGCCGCCAGGTTTTGCAGC
Source organism: Clostridiaceae bacterium (assembly GCA_012511525.1). Lineage (GTDB taxonomy): Bacteria > Bacillota > Clostridia > Saccharofermentanales > UBA5734 > JAAYBY01. The sequence goes on along the minus strand of JAAZFW010000271.1, from coordinate 6,562 downwards.
TGCGGGTTGCTGGGCAACTCCAGGACCTGGTCCGGCCGATGACCGGCCGGCCAGCCTTTTCTCTCGTCGTGATGAAATTTCATCGGATCATCTCCAACCGGATTGTAAAAACCGATCAGTACTCGTCCCGTTTGCCGAACTCGGCATCCTCAACCCAGTCGACCGGACGGCGCAGCAAGGTGACCAGCTGTTCAAAGAGGCTGTAGTGCTGCTCTTCCTGCTCGATAAGAAAGTCAAGCAGCTGCAGGTCTGCCGCATCGGTCGAAGCCCCCTTGAGGCGGGTGTATTCCTCGATGCTCTTCTTTTCCAGGCCAAGAGCCAGTTCATAGACATCCAGCTGCCGGGGGATGGTGATCGCCCCGGATTTGAAATCGTCCAGATCGGCAAAAATGGTTTTATCTGAGCGCAGGGCGGCGAGATCCTGGTCGACAGACAGCCGGTCAGATCGCCGCTGCAAGAGCTGGGCATGCTTGACTTCGGCTTCCGCCAGCAAGGTAAAGACACGGCTGATCGCGTGTTCGGGGTTTTTTGCCGCCTGATCGCGGTAATACTGCTCGCCTTCCCGTTCCATCTTGATCGCGTAATCAAATAAGTTCATCGTGGGCCTCCTCGATACGGATTGATAGTCTTATTTTATCACAAAATTCCGTTTTTCCGTACCGTCAGATTGACGCAAAGGCAAGCGCGCGTTATCCTGATGGCGATCAGCAGGGAAAAACGAGGAGGGTATCCGGATGAAACAGGAAACGATGACACCACGCGAGCGCTGGCAGGCTGTCCTGTCGGGGCACAAGCCGGACCGGCTGCCGCTCGACTATTGGGCAACGCCGGAAGCCGACGAAAAGCTGCGCCGTCACCTGGGCTGTTCCAGCCGGGCTGAACTGGAGGCCAGGCTGCACATCGACCGGCCGCTGCATCTGGCGCCGCGCTACATCGGACCGTCTTTCGCACCGGATCAGGACCTCTATAACTGCCGTTACCGCGATGTAGCTTACGAGCAGGGGGTCTACCGGGAATGCGTCAGTCATCCGCTATCTGATTTCGATTCCGTCGAAGCCATCGAGGCGAACTATACCTGGCCGCAGGCCGAATGGTTCGATTTTTCGGATCTGCCGGCCCAAGCAGCTGGGCAGGAACATCTGCCGATCGCCGCAGGCGGTTCCGAACCATTCCTGGTCTACAAGAACCTGCGCGGCCCTGAGCAGGCCTTCATGGATTTGCTGCTCAATCCGGAGATCGTCGACTACTGCCTGGACAAGCTGTTTGGCCTGGCCTACGAGCAGACCTGCCGGATATACGAGCAGCTGCCCGGGCGCATCACCTACAGCTATGTCGCCGAAGACATGGGCGGCGAGCAGACCCTGATGATCGCCCCGGACCTGATCCGCCGTTTCTTGCTGCCGCGTATGAAACGCATGACCGATTTGACCCATCAGGCCGGCGTTTTTGTCTTCCACCACAACGATGGGGCGATCCGGGCGATCTTGCCGGACCTTATCGCTATGGGCATCGACATCCTCAACCCGATCCAGTGGCGCTGCCAGGGTATGGAGCGGGCTTTGCTCAAGCAGGATTTCGGGCAGGACGTCGTTTTCCACGGCGGCATGGACAACCAGGTCACGCTCCCCTTCGGCACGCCGGCGGACGTCCGCCAGGAGGTAGCCGATAACATCCGCCTGCTCGGCGAAGGCGGCGGGTATATCCTGGCCCCCTGCCACAACATCCAGGCGGTCAGCCCGCCGGAAAACATCGTCGCCATGTACGAGACCGCCTACGAGCTGGGCCGGGATTTCGTCGGATGAAATGGAGCCCGTCGGTTCAGGAAAAGCTATCACTGACCGCCATGACATTTTCAGCCGCCATCTGGGGATCCGGTTTCATCGTCACACGGGTGGCGATTGACGCAGGGTTCAGCGCCGGCTGGATCTTGTTTGGCCGATTCATGGTGACAACCGCGCTTTTCGCGGTGATTTTCCTGCGCGATCTGCTGCGCCTGACGTGGCGCGCCTTGTGGGCGGGTCTGCTCACCGGTGTCCTGCTCTTTTTCGGATTTTTGTTCCAAACCCTGGGCCTGGCCCTGACTACGCCAGGCCGCAACGCCTTTATCACGGCCACATATGTCGTGATCGTGCCCATGCTCGGCTGGATGCTGACGCGGCGCCGTCCCTCCGGCAGGGTCTTTGCCGGGGCGCTGCTCAGCCTGGCCGGCATCGCCTTGCTCTCCTGGGGCGCGATCGGCGGGGGCGGCAGCCTGGCCGGCGATCTGCTGACCTTGCTGTGTGCGATCAGCTTCGCCGCCCATTTCATCGCGCTGGAATGGGCGGTGCGGCGAGCCAAGGCCAGCCAGCTGCTCTTCCTGCAGATGGCGGTGACCACCCTTCTCTCGTCCCTGCTGCTCTTGTCCGGCCCCGCAGGTGCAGCCACGCTGCCCGTCGCCGGAACCGCCGACTGGACGCGCGGCCTGCTGGCCCTGGCCTATCTGGCCGTGTTCAGTTCCGGGGTGGCCTACGCGATCCAGACCGTCGCGCAAAAGCATACGTCTTCGTCGCGGGCAGCCATCGTGCTGGCCGCCGAAGCGCTCTGGGGCAGCCTTTTTTCCGTGCTGTTCGGGTTCGAAACCTTGACGTGGCGCCTGGCGGCCGGCGGCCTTATAATCTTTGTCTCAATCCTGCTGGCCAGTTATGTCAAGCCGCCGGATGCACCAGGGCAACTGTGAAACAAGGGCCGATTGGTCCCGTTTCAGTTGTTGGCTTTGGCGATGTATTCGATCGAGGTGACCTTGTCGTCCTCGATGATAAATGACAGTTTCATACTCGCTTTCTCGTACGTGTACAGGTTTAAGCTTTTCTCGGACGGTTCACCATAGGCCTTGATCACATCATCCAGGCTGGCGTTAAGGTAGATCCCTTCCTGCGTGCTGATGCTGTCGTCCAATATCACGATCGAAGCCAGGCGGTCCTTGTCCCCGTCTTCGTAGGTATACAGGTTGAAGCTCGGGTACGTATAGGTTTTCTCAAGGCCCGGGAAGGCGCAGCTGGCCGCTTCGAAATAACTCTTGGCTTCGCCAAGGCCGGCCAGGATCGGTGCCATATCGTCATGGCAGTACAGTGTCAGGCCGGAGACGGCAAGGCCATAGCCTTTATCGGCCGAGGAATGGCTGGTCGATGTTGTGGCGGCCGGACCGCAGCCGGCCAAAACCAGGCAGATAACGAGGATACCAATAACTAATGCGTGTTTCATGATGCCAACCCTTTCGTCTTGCCGCGTCGCGGCTTTGCACGAACGCGCCGGGGCGAACCTGCGATTAAGCATTATACCATGCACCCGGTCCAAGGCCAACATATCCTTCGCAAAACGCACACGACCCGGCTGATTACAGCCGGGTCGCGCGCCAGTCCTGTAGATTTCGTTGCTGACACTCAGGTCGAAAAGACGATACGCAAGCTTTTGATCTCGTAGGGTTTGATCGCAAAACCGATCTGCCGGTCGTCCGGCTGCTCAACCCTTTCGTCGCAGGGCTCCTCGAGCAGGTTGCAGGCCTCGACCTGGCTGATCGGCCATGCGCAGTGCAGCGTGACCGGTCCGCGCCGGTTCTTGTACTCGTATAATCGGACGACAAGGCCCCGGCCGTCTTCGGCCTGCTTAACCGTCTCAAGGATCACATGGTCGGCGTCGACTTTGAAGAGGCTGCTTTGGGCCGGCAGCGATCCGGGTTGGCTTTGACCGAGGAATCGTGCGATCAATGGCACGTTCAGGCTGTAGGCCTGCCGGACGGTATCGGCCTGACGCCAGGTGCCCTGATGCGGCAGCAGCGCGTAGGTGAAGCGGTGCTCTTCGCGGTCGGCATGCGGGTTGGGGTTGTTGCCGCTCTTAAGCAGCGTCAGGCGCATCACCTGGCCGCGGATGTCATAGCCGTATTTGCAGTCGTTGAGCAAGCTAACCCCGTAGCCCTCCTCGGACAGGTCGGCCCACTTGTGGGCGCAGACTTCGAAGCGGGCCCAGTCCCAGGAGGTGTTCCAATGAGTCGGGCGCGTGATGTTGCCAAACTGGATGTCGAAGCTTGCCTGGTCCGCATGGATCTGGACCGGGAACTCGACTTTAAGCAGCGTCTCGTCTTCTTTCCAGTCGATCCAGGTCGAAAAGTCGATCCGTGGGTTCTGGTCGTACAGGTAAATCGTCTGGACGAGTGTTGAATCCTGGTATTTGCGGGTGATCCTGAGTCCGGCGCGCACCGGCCCGTCCTCCACGACCTCCCGTGCAGCCAAATCGTCGATCTCCCACGATTTTTGCTGGTAGTAAATGTCGATGTCCCAGTTGTCATTGCCCATCGGCTTGTCTTCGTAGGCGCGCAGCACGTTGGCCAGGCTGCCCGGTTGCAGGACCTCGCGCCGGTTCATTTTGTCGTACAAGCCGCAGATCCTGGCCTTCCCGTCCAGCTCGATTGACCAGAAACGGTTTTCCAGGTGATCGGGGGCCACCCTGAGCGATGTCGAAACGGTGCCGCCGGCTGGTTTCTCAGCCAGGGGCAGGCACAGGTAGCCCTTGGCAGGAACATCCGGAACTTCGAGGAGCAGCCGGTCGCCGCTAAGCTGAACTGGAACCGGCTGACCATCGGCGGTCTGGATTGACGGCAGCGGCTCACCGGCGGGCCAAGGCAGCTGGGCGACCGCGCTCCGGTCAAACCCGATTGTGTTGAAAACCACAACGGTCGGCCGGTCGGTTCCGATCCGGCCAACCAGCCGATCCAATGCCTGGTCGCGGATCTGCTGACCGCGTGACAGGATCTCGTGGTAGTCGCGGCTCGAGTCCTCGTAGACCGCCTCGATCGACGAACCGGGCAGGATGTCGTGGAACTGGTTGAGCAGGATCTTCTCCCAGCCCTGCGCCAGTTCTCCGGCCGGATACGGCTGGCCGCAAACCAGGCTCGCCCAGGCGGCCAGCATTTCAGCGTCCTGGTAGAGCAGCTCCGAGCGGCGGTTGTCACGCTTGTTGCGGGCCATCGAGGTGTAGGTGCCTCGGTGGTACTCAAAGTACAGCTCGCCGACCCAGCGCTTCAGCCAGGGGCTGTCCTGGAGGCGCTCGAGCGCGCGGTCAAAGAATTGCCGGGCCGTTTCCATACGCACCTGCGGACAGCCCGGGATGCCGGCGGCCATGCGCCGGCCGCGTTCGATCATGTCCTCGGTCGTGCCGCCGCCGCCGTCGCCGTACCCGTAGGCGACCAGAATCTCGTCGTGGATCTGCTTTTCCTGGTAGCGATGATAGCCGCGCATGACCGGCGCCGGGGCCAGGTAACCGTTGTAGGTGCTGAAAAACGACTTGCCCGGATTGGGCGAATTCTCGGCGGTCGTGATAAAGTGAGCCAGGACGGCGGATCCATCAATCCCCTCCCACCAAAAGGTGTCGGCCGGGATCTGGTTGTACTGGTTCCAGTTGATCTTCGTCGTCATGAAGTAGTCGATGCCGGCCTTTTTCATGATCTGGGGCAAGGCTGCGCTGTAGCCGAAGACATCCGGCAGCCAGAGAATGCGATTGTCGGTGCCGAACTGCTCCCGGAAAAACCGCTTGCCGTACAGGAACTGGCGCACCAGCGATTCGCCGGACGTCAGGTTGCAGTCGGCTTCGACCCACATCCCCCCGTCGGTCTCCCAGCGGCCCTCGGCGACCCGTTCACGGACCCGACCAAAGACCTCCGGGTAGTCCTGCTGCAAAAACTGATAGAGCTGGGGCTGGGAGGACATGAACACATAATCCGGGTATTGGTCCATCAGCTGCAGGACGGTGGCAAAGCTGCGCGCCGTTTTCTTGCGGGTCTGGTCGAGGGTCCAGAGCCAGGCCACGTCGATATGGGTATGGCCGACCGCGCTCGCCAGGGCCTTGGATTGCCCGCACATTTTGCCGTAAAAGGCATCGGCCAGGTAAGCGGTCGCCCGGGCAAGTGAATCTGAAAATGGTTTCGAGTAGGGTTTGCGCAGATCGATCAGGCGGATCGCCCGGTTGAGCGAGTCCAGGATGTCAAGCCGGTCCTTGTCCCCCTCCGGAAGCTCGGCGGCCACCTGGCAGGGAACGTGCAGATCATAGTAGAGCCGCTTGACCGACTCGTCCTCGGTCACCAGCTGCAGCGTCAAGGTCGTCTGTTTGTCGACCAGCCCGGCGTAAGCCTGAAGGTCGATCCGGCAGCGCGCGCCGGCCGGGGCGCTGGCCCAGAGCAGGGCGTGCCGGTGGTTGATGTCCATGCCCTGCTGCAGCTTACCGTCGACAAAAAGGATAAACTGGCGGCTGTCGGCGTGCCACTGGTCCAGGTCGACCGACACCTCCAGGAGCACTATGCGGCCCGCCCAATGATCCGGGACGGCGAGTTCGGCCCGGAACCAGGCATAGCGGTCCATGCCGCCCCAGCGGTCATTCGGCCCGAATGTCTGCCATGTTCCCTGCTCGGCCTGTTCCGGTTCGGCATAAAAAGCCATCTGGCAGTCCAGCGGCGACACCGCCTGGCGGTCGCGATAGATCAAGTGATGCAGGTCTTTGCAGATCCGCTCGACCTGCTGCAGCTGAAAATACATGT
>JAAZFW010000270.1 GCA_012511525.1 Clostridiaceae bacterium | reverse complement strand
GGCGAATTCGATTTTCTGGACAATCCCGCCGAACCGGTTAATGACCATCTTCCGCGCGGCAGCAGCCGATAGCATCTGCTCCTGCGGGGCCGTGGTCGGCGTCGCTGTTGGTTTCGTGGTTGGCTCAGGCGTGCTGGTTGGTCTGGGCGTTGTTTCAGCAGGCTTGGCTGTTGGCGAAGGCTCCGTTGGCGCTTTGGTCGGCTGCCTTGTCGGTGCTGTCGTCGCAGACGGCGTTCCGGTTGGCTTGACGGTCGGCGTTGCGGCCGGCGGTTCTGTCGGGGCGGGGCTCGGTGCCTGCTGGTGTTCTTCGCGGATCAGGTCACCGCTTATGGCATCGACAATGGCCCGGTGGACCTGGTCGCCATCTTTGAATACCACCACGTAAATCGGCTGGTCGTCATCTTCCAGCTCGATCGACGCGGAGCGGATGCTGTCGGGATCCAATTTCCATCGTTCAGCCAGCATGGCCAGGACAGACGCGCGATCGAGCCATTGCTGCTGATCATCATCTGGTTGATAACCCCGCAATTCGACATCGTCATCCTCGGCGATCGTATGCGCGAACAAGTCGGCCAGTTCACCAATCTTCATCGCCGACAGGACATCCAGTGAAATTTCAGGATAGCCGTCATGGATGTGCCGGAGCAAATAGGCCTTGCCGAGTGAGATGCCATATTGGTCTGCGATCGCGGACACGTCGTCGTCGACATCCAGCTTCTGGCTGATAATCAGGCCATCCAGGTTGTTGCTGGTCATCAGGGTTTCCAGCTGGCCGGAAATAAGGTTGCGCAGTTCGGAAGATTTTTCTGTGGACGGATTGTCGACGGAGACCAAAAAGGTGTTGATATCGTCGGCCAGGTAGCCGGCTTGCAGCATCGAGCCCATGATCGCGTTGATCGCGACGTTGATGTCGGTTTTTTCCAGCCGCATGTCCTTGAGCACGCGGTTTCCGTCTTCGTTCAGGGCCCGTGCCGCCAGAACCTGGTCCTTCCGGTTGGCATCCAGCTGGATGCTGGGATTCAGATCCAGCGTGACGATGGTGGCGATCCGGTTGACCTGGATCTGCTGGAAGGCGATCACGCCGCCCAGGACCAGAATCACGGCCGCTGCTGCGGCGGCCAGGGCGGCCCGAGGCCTGCGCCAGGCGCGGTCAGGCCCGGATTTGCTGCGACGCTGCGTTATTTCCGGCTCAAGCACGGTTGTGCCCGCGGTTTGTGTTTTGTTGTCCATGGTTGTCAGCATCCTTTCCTCTTGGCAATCGGCGAGGATGTCGTTGAACAAGCCGTCGGAGGCGCGGCAGAAGGCTGTCTTCACCCGTTTTTCCACTTGTTTCTTATTCATCGGCCATGCTCACCTCGCTTGACGTGCGGTTCCAGCACTCCGGCTGAAACCCTTTCATAGGATTAATGCTGGACCAGGCTAAAATATAACAAGGATCCTGAAAATGTTACTTTTTTTGTCGGTATTTTCGTTTTGCCTCAATTTTTTCGCCAGTTTCCGGATCGCCCGGTTGTATTTGACGATGGCGTGCTGCACGGGCATCGCCATAAAGGCGGCGACTTCCCGGTGTTTCCAGCCGGCGGCGGCATGCAGCACGACCAGTATCTGCTCATCGTCGGTCAGTTCCTCCAGGTACGCGCGCAGCACCAGTTTGTCCTCGATCGAAAGGGTCGGCTTATCGGCAGCCAAGGTGGCCGGATCGCTTTCCTCGAGCGAAACGGTCCGGTTCCGGCTTCTAAGTTTCATCAGGGACAGGTTCTTGGTGATCGTGAAGATCCAGGCGAGGGGCTTGCCGCGTGCCTCGTAGCCGGACGCCGCCCGGTAGACGGCCACGTACGTGTCATGCGTGATGTCTTCCGCATCCTGGTGCTGGCGGACCATCGAGAGGGCCAGCCCGTACACGGCGGCCCGCGTCGCCTGGTAGAGCGGCTCCAGGGCCGACGTATCGCCCGATGCCAGTTGGCTGCGCAACCGCTCCAGTTCCCGATTGTCCGGTGCCGACAGATCTGGTTTGTTTGCGGCCTTGTTCATGCTTCTGCTTTCTGCACAGGACGGCCAAATTGCCTGATTCGTTCTGGCGCGTATCAAAAAAAGAATCCCATGCTTACTTTCATTACAGCAAACCTGCGGGGCATAATCAAGCGGTTGCAGAGATATTCAGACAATCTAAAACACCCATCCCGGATATCAAAGATGTCCCGGAATGGGCATTTAAGATTATTGCGCAGGAAGACAACCCATCCGGGGCCGAGCCGCTTGATCAGTCCTGGCTGGCGGCCGAATTCGATAAGGTTTCCAGTCTTGTCACGGTTTCTTCGACCAGTTCCTGGCCGCCTTGCGGGGACACCAGATTGCAGAACATCGTCGCGCTGTAGCCGAGGTTCCGGGCGCCGCGCTCCGTGGCGAGATAGGATCCTCCGCCTTTACCCGGCACGGCTGTCAGCTGCACGACAAAGGTCTGGACGAACGGGCTCCTGGCCTGGATCCGATGCATATAGTCCATAAAAAGCTCGAACTGGCTGGTGACAAAGGCGATATCACCGAGCGCCACGACATGCAGTTCCATCGGGTGCTTCGGCTGATCCTGCTGGGTTTT
>JAAZFW010000269.1 GCA_012511525.1 Clostridiaceae bacterium | reverse complement strand
TCATGTCGTGTCCCAGAACCGCGTAGCGGCCGGCGCCGGCCATCGATTGGACAAACTGGACCTCACCGGTCGTCTGGCCCGGAACCATCGACTGGATGGCACGCAGCATCATGCCCATCATCGGCAGTCCCTGCGAACGGTACTGGACATCGCCCTGTTTCCCAATCACGACCAGGCTGGCGTTCAGCTGCTCGGACAACGCGTCGTAGTCACGGTCAGCGCCACGATCTTCAACCACCTGTTGGATCGCCTGGTCCACACTGTCGATCCGCCCCCTGACATAGCTGTCGCGCATGACACCTGCCTGGATCAGCCACAGCACGCCAATGGTCAGCACCGCCATCGCGATAAATCCCAGGAACAGCTTTTGCCCGATGCTTCTCATGTGGATAGACCTCACGATTCTGAATCCTTTTCATCCGCCAAGTCAGTATCGGCGAGGGCTCCTGGCTCAAACCGGTAACCGGTTCCCCAGACGGTGCCGATCACGTTCCGGCAGCGCCCCAGCTTGTCACGCAGGGAGCGCACGTGCGTGTCCACGGTGCGGGCGTCCCCGTAAAAATCATAGCCCCACACCTGGTTGAGCAGCTGGTCGCGCGTGAACGCCCGATCCGGCCGGCCGGCCAGGAAGGTCAGCAGGTCATACTCTTTGGGTGTCAGCGACAGCGGCTTCTGGTCAAGCCAGACGCGATGAGCCTGTGGATCAAGTTGGAGCGGGCCGAAACGCATCGTCTGCTGGTTAAGCGCCAGGGCCCCGGACCGTTTCAACAGCGCCTTCATGCGTGCGATCAGTTCGCGCGGGCTGAACGGCTTGCTGACATAATCGTCAACGCCAAGTTCAAAGCCCAACAGCCGGTCGTATTCTTCGTCGCGCGCTGTCAGGAGGATAACCGGGGTCTGGCTGTTCTTGCGCAGCTGCTTGAGGACGGTCCAGCCATCCAGGCGCGGCATCATAACATCCAGCACCACCAGGGAGAACGTGTTTTTTTCCAGCTGCTGCAAAGCCGCCAGGCCATCCTCGGCCTCGATGAACTGCCAATCCTCAGCCTGGGCATACTCGATCACGATCGACCGGATATGGGGGTCATCGTCTGCCAGCAATATGGTGATCATGCCGATCCCTCCCTGGAAGTATTGATTCATTTCAATCATAACAGAAAGATGTGTTGAATTTTTGAATACACGTTTAGCACGGCATGACGGCGAAAGCCCCAAGGCCTACCCTTCATATCTTATATAAAGACATCACTTTTTCCGCACATCTCGGCTTTAAGATCAAGGTACAGACCAGATGCCAGCCCGGGACCCGGCAGTAAGAAAGGAGGGAAAACGTTTAACAACAACACACCTGATCATTTGCGATGATTCAAACAAAGTCCTCACAATTTCCGTACATTCTTGCTTTACGATAAAGATGTAAGGCAATACCAGGCCAGAAGCCTGGACAAAAGAAAGGGTGAAACGAAATGAAAAACAAGAAAATCCTGTTGATGACCGCCATCGTCACCGTCCTGGTGCTGGGTCTCGCAACGGTCTCCTTCGCCGCCACCGAGTGGAAAACACCGGCCGAAATCCTCGCCGGACTGACCGGCAAGAGCGTAGAAGCTGTTCAGGAAGCCCGTCAGGAAGGCCAGAGCTACGGCGCCCAGGCAGCAGCCGCGGATAAGCTGGAGGCTTTCCGTGACGAACGGCTCGCCCAGGTGGAAAACCGGCTCAAGGATGCGGTCGAGGACGGCCAACTGACCGAAGAGGAAGCCGCACAGCGCCTGGAAACGATGCAGGAACGCGCCGAAACCTGTGATGGCAGCGGTCTCGGCCAAGCTGAAGGCGGGCTGAGGATCGGCGGCCAAGGGAACGGACGCCGCGGCGAACAAGCGGGCGATGGCCTGGGCCAGGGCAATGGCAATAAGGGCTCGCGCCGCATGAACGGCTCCTGCCTGACAGACGGCCAGGGCTAACGGACAACCAACGGTCCAACAGAAGGGGCGTATTGAACAGATACGCCCCTTTTTGCAAGTCGCAAAATATATTATTTCATTTTATGATTTCTAACACTTGATCACACTTTCTGGTTCGTGCTATAATCAAGCAAGTGGCCAGACGGAATCCGTTCAGGTGCAATGCGAAAAGTCCTGAGTAAAGAACCGGAAAGCCCTTCACGCGCAATTCAACGGCGAATAACGCATCGTTTGTCTTGCGTGTTTTTTTTGGCAAAAGCAACCTTTCGCCAAAGCCGAAGCGTCTGCCGGAATGCAAGCGCACTAATAATAAATTTCATTTTGCTGCCATCGCATGAGCAGACAGCAAAGCAAGGGGGATGACCATGAAGCAAGTCAGCGGATTGCCGCCCAAGCAAGGCCTCTATGATCCCGGCCAGGAGCACGACGCCTGTGGCATCGGCTTGGTCGTCAACATCCGCGGCGAGCGCTCGCACGACATCGTCAGCCAGGCGATCTCAGTCCTGATCAACCTGTCGCACCGCGGCGGTGCCGGCAGCGAAGACAACAGTGGCGATGGAGCGGGCATTTTGCTGCAAATTCCCGACCGGATGCTGCGTACCATCTGCCCGTCGATCGGCATTCATCTGCCCGAACCTGGCCGGTACGGAGTCGGTATGGTCTTTCTGCCTCGCGATGACGATTTTCGCAAAGCCGTCGAACACCAGATCGAGGCCATGGTGCGCGATGAGGGGGAAATCGTGCTTGGCTGGCGCACACCTCCGATCAACGAGTCCACCTTGGGCATGGCCGCCCGTGATAGCAGGCCGGCAATCCGCCAGCTGTTCATCGGCCAAGGCCGCTGCAGCCCGTCTTCGGATGGCCTGGCATTCGAGCGGTCGCTCTACCTGATCCGTAAGCGTTGTGAACGGCTTGTCGAGGGAAAATCGGAAGAGAGCCCTGACTATTTCTACTTTGCCTCCCTGTCCAGCCGCACGATCGTCTATAAAGGCATGCTGACCGCCCGCCAGGTTCCTGCATTCTACCTCGACCTGACCAGTCTCGACATGGAGTCTGCTTTGGCGCTGGTGCATGCCCGTTACAGCACCAACACGTTCCCCAGCTGGGAACGGGCTCATCCCTATCGCACGCTGGCACACAACGGTGAAATCAACACCATCCGCGGCAACGTCAACTGGATGCGTGCCCGCCAACCCCAAATCGAAACCCGTCTTTTCGGTCCCGACATCAGCCGCGTCTTTCCCGTGATCCGTCCCGGCGGCAGCGACTCGGCCATGTTCGACAATTGCCTGGAATTCCTCAGCCTGGGCGGACGCTCCATCGCGCACGCCGCCTTGATGATGGTCCCCGAACCCTGGGACAAACACGAAAGCATGGCCGATGACTTGAAAGCCTTTTACGCTTACCACAGTACCCTGATGGAGCCCTGGGACGGCCCTGCAGCCATGATTTTCACCGATGGCATCCGTGTCGGCGCCCTGTTGGACCGCAACGGGCTTCGTCCTGCACGTTACCTCGTTACCCGGGACGACCTGCTGGTGCTGTCTTCCGAAGCCGGAGTCCTGGACATCCCTCCCGAACAGGTTGTCCGCCGTGACCGGCTAAGACCCGGCCGTATGCTCCTGATCGACACCGCAGCCGGCCAGCTGATCGCCGATGAAACATTCAAGGCCCAACTGGCACGGGAACGTCCCTACCGCCAGTGGCTCAACGACCAGCTCGTGCCGCTGCCAAACCAGGGCGCCGCACCCGCCGATAACGGCTTGCTGGACGATCAGGCGCTTGACCGGCAGCTTAAGCGTTTCGGATACACCAATGAAGACGTCCAGGTCGTTATCAGCGCCATGGCCCGTGACGCCATCGAGCCGAGCGGTTCGATGGGTACGGATACGCCCCTGGCTGTTCTTTCCGACCGGCCGCAGCTCCTGTACAACTATTTCAAGCAGCTCTTCGCACAGGTCACCAATCCGCCGATCGCCGCGCTTCGCGAACACATCGTCACCTCAAGCGCGCTCTATCTCGGCGCTGAAGGCAACTTGGTCGACCCGCATCCGGATAATTGCCGTCGCCTGCGCCTGGACACGCCGCTGATAGATGCCAACACACTGGACCTGATCCGCGGCATCCGGCAACCTGGTCTTTGCCCGGTGGAGCTTTCCATTCTCTGCCCGATCCCGGAAAATCAGGGCAGCCTGACCTCGGATGATCTGGAAGCACAACTCAGCCGCCTTTTCGCCGAGGCTGAACAGGCTGTTTTGCGCGGCGCCGGCATCCTGATCCTGTCAGACCGCTCGGCCGGACCGGATTGGGCCGCGATGCCAGCCTTGCTGGCCTGCGCCGGCCTGCACCACCACCTGATCCGGCGCGGTTTGCGCACACGTGTCAGCCTGGTCCTCGACTCCGGCGAACCGCGCGAGGTTCACCACTTTGCCCTGCTGGTCGGCTACGGTGTTTCGGCCATCCATCCCTATCTGGCGTTGGAAACGGTCCGTGCCCAGGTTCGCCGTCAGTTTCTGCCGGGTCTGGACGAAGCGTCCGCCGTCAACAACTATCTCAAGGCAGGTACCAAGGGATTGGTCAAGGTTTTGTCCAAAATGGGCATCTCGACCATGCAAAGTTACCAGGGCGCCCAGATCTTCGAGGCGGTCGGCATCGGCCCCGACCTGATCGACCGCTATTTTTGCGACACACCGTCCCGTATCGGCGGCATCGGCCTTGACGCGATCGCGCGGACCGTGAACACGTTCCGTCAGGCGGCGGACGATCCCAACCAGACCGATCCCGGGCTTGATTCAGGCGGCCAGTACCGCTGGCGCAGTCAGGGCGAGGAACACCTGTTCAATCCGCTGTCTGTCCACATGCTGCAGCAAGCGGTGCGAAGCGGCGATTACAAACAATACCAGGCGTACGCCTGTCTGATGAACGACACATCGCGCCGCCACATGACCCTGCGCGGCCTGTTCGATCTCATCCCCGCCCGTGAATCGGTGCCTTTGGATGACGTCGAGCCGGTCGAGGCGATTGTCCGGCGCTTTAAAACAGGTGCCATGTCCTATGGCTCGCTCAGCCAGGAGGCGCACGAAACGCTGGCCATCGCCATGAACCGGCTAGGCGGCAAAAGCAACACCGGCGAGGGCGGCGAAGACCCGCAGCGCTTCGAGCCTCTGACCAGCGGTGATTCCCGCTGCAGCGCGATCAAGCAGGTCGCGTCCGGCCGGTTCGGCGTAACCAGCAACTACCTCGTGCACGCGCAGGAGCTGCAGATCAAGATGGCCCAGGGCGCCAAGCCCGGCGAAGGCGGGCAGCTGCCCGGGCGCAAGGTCTACCCCTGGATCGCCAAAACGCGGCATGCCACACCCGGGGTCGGCCTGATCTCCCCGCCGCCCCATCACGACATTTACTCGATCGAGGATCTGGCCGAGCTGATCCACGACCTCAAGAACGCCAACGATGAGGCGCGCATCAGCGTCAAGCTGGTCTCCGAAGCAGGTGTCGGCACGATCGCGGCCGGCGTGGCCAAGGGCCGGGCGGATGTCATCCTGATCAGCGGCTACGACGGCGGCACCGGCGCGTCCCCCCTGTCCAGCATCCGCCACGCGGGGCTGCCTTGGGAGCTGGGTCTGGCTGAAACCCACCAGACGTTGCTGCTCAACGACCTGCGCAGCCGCATCACGGTCGAGACCGACGGCAAGCTGCTGACTGGCCGCGATGTCGCTGTCGCGGCTCTGCTGGGCGCGGAGGAATTCGGCTTCGCCACCGGTCCCCTGATCGCTCTGGGCTGTATCATGATGCGCGTCTGCAACCTCGACACCTGCCCGGTCGGCGTGGCCACACAGAACCCGGACTTGCGCTGCCGCTTCACGGGCAAGCCAGAGCATGTCGAAAACTTCATGCGTTTTATCGCCATGGATCTGCGCGAGATCATGGCCGAGCTGGGTTTTAGAACGATCAATGAGATGGTGGGCCGGGTTGACCGGCTCGACAGCCAGGCGGCCGCCCGCGCTCATCCGGACCTGAAGCTGGATCTTTCACGTCTCGTCCATGAGCCGGATATCGGCAGGCAAATCGGCCGGTACGGGCAGTTCCGCCAGGATCACGGGCTCAGCCAGTCCATGGACCAGCAGATACTGCTGCCGATCTGCCAGTCGGCCCTCCGGCGCGGCCTGCCGGTCCAGGCGACGCTGCCGATCCATAACGTCAACCGGGTGACCGGTACCAGCCTGGGCAGCGCGATCACGCGCCGGTATGGGCCGGACGGTTTGCCCGAGGACACCATCCAGCTGACTTTTGTCGGTTCAGCGGGGCAGAGCTTCGCGGCGTTCATCCCGCGCGGCTTGACCATGGTCATCGAAGGCGAGGCCAACGACTACATCGGCAAAGGCCTGTCCGGCGGCAAGGTGGTTGTCAGGCCGGACCACCGGGCGATCTTCCGTTCAGAAGAGAACGTGATCGTCGGCAATGTCGCCTTCTACGGCGCCACAGCAGGCGAAGCGTATATCGCCGGCGCGGCCGGTGAGCGCTTCTGCGTGCGCAACAGCGGCCTTGACGCGGTGGTCGAAGCCGTCGGCGATCACGGCTGCGAATACATGACCGGCGGCCGGGTGGTCGTACTCGGCCATACGGGACGCAATTTCGCCGCGGGCATGTCCGGCGGCATCGCCTATGTCCTCGATGCGGACAACGCGTTTGCCCGTCGCTGCAACCAGGAAACCGTTTCCTGTGAGAAGCTAACCGATCCGGTTGAGGCCAGGCAAGTTTACGACATGGTTGCCCGGCACTGCCGCTGGACCCAGAGCACCTACGCCGCCAGCATCCTGGCGCACTGGGAGGACTGGCTGCCCTATTTCATGCGCGTCATGCCCCGCGACTACCAGCGCGTGCTGGAGGCGGCCAAGGCGATGCGCCAGGAAGGGCTGGATCCCGAACAGGCCCTGATGGCGGCTTTCACCATCAATGCCCGGGACCTGGCCAGGGTCAGCGGCAACTAGAGGAGGCATGGAAGATGGGCGATCCCAATGGATTTTTAACCACCCAACGGCTTGTAGCGGCGGACCGTGCACCCCTTGAGCGGATCCGGGACTGGCAGGAGTTCCATGCCGCGCTGCCTGGCGTCGATCAGGAGCGTCAGGGTTCGCGCTGCATGAACTGCGGCATCCCCTTCTGCCAGGCAGGTGTCCTGATCAAGGGCGCCGCGTCCGGCTGCCCCCTGCACAACCTGATGCCGGAATGGAACGACTTGATTTGGCGCGGCCAATGGCATGAAGCCTGGCTGCGCCTGATGAAAACGAATAATTTTCCGGAATTCACCGGGCGTGTCTGCCCGGCACCATGCGAGGGAGCCTGCACCGTCGGCCTGAACGATCCCCCGGTCACGATCAAGGCCAACGAATGCGCCATCATCGACCGAGCCTGGTCTGAAGGGTGGATGCAGCCACAGCCCCCGAAACGACGCTCGGGCAAAAGCGTGGCGATCGTCGGTTCCGGGCCGGCCGGACTGGCCTGCGCCGACCAGCTCAACAAGGCCGGCCACCAGGTGGTCGTCTACGAACGCGCCGACCGGCCCGGCGGCCTGCTGACCTACGGCATCCCCAACATGAAGCTGGACAAAACCTGGGTCTCCCGGCGGGTCGCTCTTATGGCTGACGCGGGCATCGCGTTTGTCACCGGCTGCGAAGTCGGCCGCGACCTGCCCATGCCTCAAGTTCGTGCGGCCCATGACGCCGTGGTGCTGTGCGGCGGTGCCACCAGGCCGCGCGACCTGTCGGTCCCGGGCCGCAGCCTCAGCGGGATCCATTTCGCCGTCGATTACCTGACCGCCAGCACGCGCTGGCTGCTTGACCAGCAAGCGAACGGACGGCCGTCCATCGATGTCCGCGGTCTGGATGTCGTGGTGATCGGCGGCGGGGACACCGGCACAGACTGTGTCGCGACAGCGATCCGCCAGGGCTGCCGCAGCGTACGCCAGCTTGAGATCATGCCGGAAGCGCCTGCAGAGCGCCGGGGAGACAATCCCTGGCCGCAGTGGCCGGCGATCAAGCGCACCGATTACGGACAGGAAGAGGCGATCTTCATAAGCGGCGCCGATCCGCGCCATTACCTGACGACCGCCTTGGCCTTCCTGGACGACGGCCACGGCCAGGTTGGTGGTATTGAGACGGCGCGGGTCAACTGGACGCCGAACAGCCAGGGGCGCATGACGCCCATACCCGTCCCAGGCAGCGAACAGACGTTGCCGGCCCAACGGGTCTTGCTGGCCATGGGTTTCCTCGGGCCGGAAAGCACGGCGCTCGATGAACTGCAGCTGGCGCGTGACGCCCAGTCGCGGGTCCAGACCGGAGACGGCAGCTACCAGACCAGCCAGGCGGGCATTTTCGCGGCCGGAGACATGCGGCGCGGCCAGAGCCTGGTCGTCTGGGCCATCCAGGAAGGTCGGGCAGCAGCCCGCGCCTGTGACATCTACCTGTCCGGCACCAGCCTGCTGCCCGGTTAATTGAGGATCAGAGCGTCTTAAACTGCGGCAGCCAAGCCTTGTTCTGCTGCAGCATTTCATCGACCATCTGCTTGATTTCCGCCAGGCTGAGCACCGCGGAAGTCAGCGGGTCGAAGCAAACCGCATGGAACACCTTGCGCGGGTCGCCCTCGATCGCGGCCTGAACGGCCAGGTCTTCGCAGCGGGCGCTGATGTTGTTGAGAATGGCCAGCTGATCCGGCAGCTTGCCGACATGAATCGGGCGCAGGCCGCGCTTGGACGCCATGACCGGCACTTCAACGCAGGAGCCCTGGGGCAGGTTGTCGATCAGGCCGTGGTTGGGCACGTTGCCGTTGAACTCGTACAGCGTGCCGTCGCCGATGGTGGCATTGAAGATGTAGGCAGCGTACTCGTGGCCGCGTGCCAGGTCGATGGTGTCTTCCGCAAGCCATTTTTCAATTTCGGTTTTCCAGCTGTCCTCGCGCTTCATGTACTCGTTGAGGATATAGGCGTAGACGCCGGGATTCCAGCCGGTGCCGTGGGTGCAGTACTTCTCGATCAGGTCGGGGCGCTTGCGGAACCAGGCATTGTACTCGGAGTTGTGCCCGCTGGATTCCGTCACATAGTAGTCCAGGTGCAAAAACATCTCGTTGCGGACGATCTCGGCCTGGTAAATCTCGGGTTTTTCCATCGCTGCCCGGATCAGGGGATAGGCATCCTTGTCGTTCCAGCGATAGTCCAGGTACCAGGCCTGGTGGTTGATGCCGGCGCAAAGATAGGTGACTTCCTCCATCGGGGCGCCGATCCACTTGGCCAGCATTTCAGCCGTGCCCTGAACAGAATGGCACAGACCGGTCACGCGCACGGAGGTCTCGTCCTGCATCGCCTTGCAGAGCATGGCCATCGGGTTGGTGTAGTTGAGGAAAATGGCCCGCGGACAGTATTTTTCAATATCCCGGCAGATGTCGAGCATGACGGGAATCGTGCGCAGCGCCCGGAAAATGCCGGCAGGGCCGCGGGTGTCGCCGACATTGATGTCGACCCCGTAGCGCTTGGGGATCTCGATGTCGTGACGCCAGATCTCAACGCCTCCGGCCAGGATCGTGCAGACGACGCCGTCGGCGCCGTCCAATGCTTCAGCACGGTTTTCCGTGGCGATGACCTTGGCCGGATATGAGCCTGCGGCGACGATCTTGTCGACGGCCTGCTTGATGACGCCAAGCCGCGTCGGGTCAATATCCATCAGGGCGATTGTGGCATCGGCAAAAGCGGGGAACGAAAGGATATCCCGCACCAGTTTGCGTGTGAATCCAAAACTTCCGGCACCGATAAACGCAATTTTCGTCATGTTCCATACCTCTTTTCATCGTGATCTGTTTGGGTCGCAGCGCCTGGAAAGGCCAGGCATCACCCCCTTTCATTGTAGCGGAGCCAGGCAGCCAGACAATAGACCCGTGCGGGTCAGATATGGTATGATGCTGGAAAAGGGCATCCATTCGCGAGGCATCTTCTATGCTTAAGGACCAGACATCGATCCAGGCCCGGGGTGAACCGGTTGACGTGGTGCATGCCGGCGTGGAGGCGTGCGCGCCGGGGCACGCCTTCGGTCCGGCGGTGCGCGACTATTACCTGTTCCATTTCATCTTGTCGGGCTGCGGCCACTTCCAGGCTGCCGGCCAGACCTTCCAGCTCGGCGCCGGGCAGGGGTTCATGATTTTTCCCGACCAGGTCACCTATTATGAAGCCAGTCAGACCGATCCCTGGCATTACACCTGGCTTGCCTTTCGGGGCAGCCAGGCCGCCGGGCTTGTCGCCCGGACCGGCCTGACCGCCCAATGCCCGGTGCTGGACACAGACAGGGCTGAGGACTGCGGCCTGACAACCCGGGACTGCTTCAGGAGCGTCATGGACTGCCTGCCGATGGGCCGGGGACGCGAGCTGCGCCTGACCGGGCTGGCCTACCTGTTTCTGTCGCACCTGATCGCCGTCAATCCCGATCCGCCGCAAGACGCCGGGCACACGCCCCGCCAGTCCTGGTATGTGCAGCAGGCCCGCGATTACATGGAAATGAACTATG
>JAAZFW010000268.1 GCA_012511525.1 Clostridiaceae bacterium | reverse complement strand
TCAGCGCCAGCTGGACCGTCGTGATGCGGTCCGCGCCGGTGTTGGTCATCACCAGCGGCCAGGTGTATTCGTTCCAGGCACCGGTGAACTTGAGGACCGCCAAGGCGCCCAGAACCGGTTTCGACAATGGCAGGTAGATCAACCAAAAAGCCCGGAAGCGGCTGCAGCCGTCTATCTTGGCTGCCTCGTCGAGTTCCTTGGGAAACAGCACGTAAAACTGGCGGCACATGAAGACACCGAAGGAGCCGGCGATATAGGGCAGGATCAGGCCGGTGTAGGTGTCGACCAGACCCGTGCCGCCCTGGCCAAGCAGGTTGTTGCCGCCGGCCAGCGGGAAATGGCGGATCAGGATGAACAGCGGCACCAGGGTTACCTGGGCCGGAATCATCATGCCGGCCAGGATGAGGACAAAGAGCAGCCGGCGCAGCGGAAATCGGATGCGGGCAAAGGCATAGCCGGTCATCGCGTTGATGATCAGGCTGATCGCCGTTGCCATGCCGGCCACATAGAAGCTGTTTGCCAGGTAACGCAGCCAGTTGCCGTGGCTGAGGGCGATCCGGTAGACCTCCGGACGCGGCGGACGCGGAATCAGGGACAGGCCGGGCGTATAGATTTGGTTCATGTCCTGCAGCGATACCGACAGCATGACCAGGAACGGAAAAATTGCCGCCAGCAGGAAAACCAGCAGCAGCAAGCTGCCGGATATTTTTGCCAACTGCTTCATGTGCCGGCCTCGTGCCGGTCGCTTTCCAGTTGGCCGCCGGCGCGCAGGTTGACGATGGTGATCGTTAGCACGATCAGGAACAGCACGACCGACATGGCGGAGGCATAGCCCATTTTGAAGTCCGCGAAGGCACGCATATAGATCTGGTGCGTGATCGTCGTCGTCGCGTCCACCGGACCGCCGTTGGTCATGATCCGCACCTGTTCGAACGTCTTGAAGCACTCGATCGAGAGCGTGGCCAGCAGAAAATAGCTGACCGGCCGGATCGCCGGCAGCGTGATGTGGAAGACGCGGCTGAGATAACCGGCGCCATCGACGCGCGCCGCCTCGTGCAAGCTGGGCGGAACGCTCTGCAGGGCAGCCAGGTCGATCATCATGACATAGCCGCTGCTCTTCCAGACATTAACCAGAATCAGGCAGGGCATCGCCAGCTTCTCGTCAAAGAGCCAGTCGCTGCCGGGAAGCCCGAAGCTGGCCAGCAGCTTGTTGAGCAGGCCGGAGCCCGGGTCGAACAAGTAAAGCCAGATCATCGAGACGGAGACCATCGAAAGGACATGCGGAAAAATCATAACAGCCCGGCCGGCCGACTGGACCCGGCCGCTGCCGTCAACCAGCAGGGCGGCGACAAAGCCGAACAGCATCAATGGGCCTACTGAAAATATGGCGTAGACAAACGTGTTGACGACTGAGCGGACAAAACTGCGGTCCGTCAGCAGCCGGCGGTAATTGGCCAGCCCGATAAAGGTGCGTGTCGCCAGGTTTTCGTTGGTCAGGCTGGTGGTGAAATTAGTCAGCAGCGGATAGAGTACAAAGATCAGGAAAAACGTGAAAAACGGCAGGATCAGGAGATAGGCTGCCCGCGCGTCCGCGGTCAGCCCGATCCCTTTTCCCCGGCGCCGCAGCGCCGGTTGTGATCCTGCCGGTCTTCTTTTCATATTGCTTTATTCGTTCAGGGCGCTGCGATTTCCGCTTCCAGGTCCGCCTGGGCCTGGGCCAGGGCATCTGCAGCGTTCATCTTGCCGTAGAGCACTTGCTGGACCAGATCGTTGCGGATTTTCTGAAACGTGGTCGACCAGGTGGCCCGCGGCATACCGACGCCCTTGGCGACACATTCGGCGCGCACGGCGTTCATCGGATCCAGGGCGATAAAGGCGTCGACCTGGGACTGGCGGGTAACGGGGATGCCCAGTTCCTTGGCCCGTGTCAGCACTTCCTCTTTGGTCAGGGCGTATGCAATGAATTGGAACGCCTCGTCGGGCTGCTTGCAGTCGCCGCCGACAAAGAGCATGTTGCAGCCGCTGAACGTCGCCGGCGTTTTGTTGGCCGGCGGCAGGGCGATCCCGACCTTGCCGGCATATGCTTCGTTCTTGAGCATGGGCGTCAGCGCCACGTTATTGATCAGGGTCATGGCGGCCGTGCCGGCAATGAAAGGATTGGTTTCGTTGCTGTTGAACGGGATGCCGACGTCGTTGACGAATCCGGCCAGGAACTCCAGCGTCTCAACCTTGTCCGGCGTGTTCAGGGTCGGTTCACCCTGATCGTTATAGTAGAGGCCGCCGTTTCCGAAGACCAGTGTGTCGAATTCGACAAAGTTGCCCGCGGAGCGGGGAAAAGCGAAACCGGACTGGGTGATCTGGCCGGCGGCGTCCTTCTTGGTAAGCTGGCGGGAAAATGACTCCAGCTCTTCCCAGTTCTGCGGCGCTTTCTCTGGATCCAAACCCGCGTCGCTGAAGAAGTCCTTGCGCCAGGCAAAGATAAATGGCGTCGTGGAATAGGCCAGGCCGTATATTTCGTTTTTATACGTGCCGTTGGCCAGAACGGCGGCCATCAGGTCATCTTTGCCTTCCCAGCTGTTGAAATAAGTGGTGATCGGCTGGTAATGGCCGGCCTCGACACGCGCGGCGACCGACAGGATGCCATGGCCGATGATATCCGGCCCGAGCCCGGCGCTGAACATGGAATTCAACTTGGTCTCCATCGGCTCGCCGATCGCGGCGTCGTCGTATTCGACCTTGATGCCTGGATTAGCCTGGTTGAAATCTCCGATCAGGCGTTTCCAGTAGGTGGCCTCTGCCGCATCATTGCCGATACGGACAAATTTCAACGCGACCGTCTTGTCGCTTGTCTGCTCCGCCGTCTGGCATGATGTCGTCAGCAGAACCGGCAAAAGCAGACCCAGGATCAGTAAAAGGGATAACCGCTTCTTCATCTTCATGTTCCTCACTTGCATGTTAGTCTGTCTGTTCGGAATCCAGTTTTCGTCCGGCCAGCAGCTGGTCGCGCAGCCAGCCGGCGCGAATAAAGGGATCCCGACGTGCTTCGAGTGTCTCGTAAAGACGGCGGCGCAATCCGGCCACAGTCTCCTGCAGCGCCTTGTCACGGATCCGGTTGGTCAGTTGGCCCGGGTCTGACGCAACGTCGTAGAGCTCGTCGACATCCGTCAGGTTCCAGACATAAAGCCAGTCGTCCGTGCGCAGGCAGCGCTGCGCGTAAAATCCGAATTGCTGCCCGTTGGCGCTGCATACGGCGCTGTCGCGGCCTGCCTGCCTTTCTCCGCGCAGCAACGGCATCATCGACCGGCCGTGCCCGGGGTCGACCCCATCCAGGCCGCATAAGTCGGCCAGAGTGGCACCCAAGTCAAGGTGGCTGACAAAATCGTCGACGCGCAGACCGGATGGGATCAGGGCGGGATAACGGATGATCAGGGGAACGCGGATGACGTCGTCGTAGAGCACGTAATGCTTGTCGAGCATCCCGTGCCCGCCGCACAGGTCACCGTGGTCGCTGGTGTAGATCACGACGGTGTTTCGGGCCAGGCCCCGCTCCTCGAGGTGGCGCAGCATCTGACCGACCGCGTCGTCGAGCTGCGCGACCATGCCGTAGTAGAGAGCCACGGTCCGCGCCCATTCGGGCCAGCTTCTGCCTTCCAGCTTCCAGTTGACCTGCTGCTGGCGCTGGATGTACGGTTTGCCGGCGAGCGTGTCGCCGCAGCTGTCCCAAGGTTCGACATCCTCAGGCCTGAAGAGGGACGCGAACGGCTCGCTGGGCCGGCAAGGCAGGTGCGGATCCTGAAAATCGACCCGGATCAGCCAGGGGCGGCCGTCGGATTGGCAGCGGTCCATGCGCCGGCAGGCGGCGCGGGCCGCCAGATGCGTACGGCTGTCACTTGGCGCGACGGGGCTCGGATCTCCGAACCAGCCGTTCGGCCAGTCCAGACCGGGGTAACGCGCCGCGGCCTCGGCGAAGTCCTGTTTCAGGTCATCGTGATGGTCGAACCCGAAATCGGCCGGGCTATGTGTTTTTGAGACATTCCACTTGCCGATCAGGGAACAGGTGTAGCCCGATCGCCGCAGCCCAGCTGTCGCGAATCGCTCTGACGGCTGCAGGGCGGGACAATCCAGAAAATCGAGGTTCCAAAGACCGCCGTAGCTGTCCGGCGCCAGCCCCGAAAGCATCGACTGGCGCGCCGGTCCGCAGACCGGGATCGGCGTGGTGGCCTTTTCGAAAAAGGCGCCCTCCGCCGCCAGGGCGTCTAAATTGGGCGTGCGGATGGCAAACCGTCCCGCCGCGCCGACGGCGTCCCAGCGCTGCTGGTCGGCTACGATCATCAGGATATTGGGCTTATCGTTAAGCGGCATGCTCATCCCGGTCAGATCGGGCGGGTGATGTCGCCGTGCAGGTTGGGCAGGGCTTCTGGACGCACCACGGCGCCGCCTTCCTCAAAGGAGCGGATCGCGGCGAAGGTGTATTCCAGCGTCGCCAGGGCGTCGCGGCCTGAGGCGCGCAGCAGCTCGGGCGGTACGTTGTTGCTGACATCTTCCAGGAAGGCGTGGATGCGGGCCGGGAATGTGGCGCCGAAATCCTTGATGCCGGTGTCCAGGACTTCGTCCGGCGTCGGGGAGGCCATGGAGTCCTTCGGCTTGTCCGCATCCCAGTAATAGAGCTTTTCGACGCAGTTCTCGATGACGAAGGTACCCTTGGTGCCGGCCATTTCGAAGCTCCACCAGCCGCCCAGACCGAACATGGCGTCACCGCGCTGCGAAAGCAGGTAGCCGGTGCTGCCGTTCTCGAAGCGGACATGCACCGAGTTGATCGAGTACATCAGGTCGTTGGCTGTCTTGCGCACGCCCGGTTTGTTCAGATAGGCCTGGACGTGGGTGATGTCGCCGCCGAAGTGGCGCAAAACGGAGAACGGGTGGGCCAGAAACGCCTTGAGATGGGAGTAGGGCCGTTTCCAGCGTTCGGCGCCGGGGCCGGCGTAAGCGGCCTGGCCGCCGTTGAAGCCCATCATGTGGACGATGTAGACAGGTTCGCCGATTTTACCCTCAGCGATCAGCTGGTCGCCGCGCGCGGCCGGCTTGGTGAAAAAGTGGTTGAGGTTGCACCCGAGGTACAGGCCTTTCTGGCCCGCCAGCTGAACCATGTCGCGCGCTTCGCGCACGTCGTTGGAAATCGGCTTTTCAACCAGGACATGCTTGTTGGCGGACAGCGCTTCCATCACCGGGATATAATGCCAGCTGCCGTTCTCATAGCCTGAGGTCGTCACGTCGACGATCTCGATTTCCGGCATCGCCGCCAGCATCGATTGCAGTGAATAGAACGCCGGAACGTTATACTTGGCTGCCGCTTCGTCGGCACGCTCCTTCTTGACATCGCAGACGGCGACCAGCTGGGCCAGTTCATCCTGCTGGTAAACGCCGGCATGCGTGTTGCCGATTCCCCCCATGCCCACGAGACCGATTTTAAGTGCCATTGTGCTCCTCCTTCCGGGCCTGCCGCCTTGCGTGCGGGCCCTTTGCCCATTCTTGATCGTTTAATCGGGTTTGGCCGGCTGTTCGGTCCGGCTCTTGCGGTATCCTGTCGGTGATATGCCGGTGACCTGGCGGAACTGCCGGGAAAACAGCGTGGTGTCGTGAAAGCCGAGCGATCGGGCGACATCCGCGACGCTCAGGTCGTTTTGGCAAAGCAGTTCAGCCGCCTTGGCCATGCGGAAATTGCGGGCGTATTCGGACGGCGACGTGCCCAGGTAGTGTCTGAACTGGCGCGACAGGTATCCGGCGGACAATCCAGCCGCGCGGGCGATTTCCTCAACGGTGATTTCCTGGTCAAAGTGCTGCTCGATGTAGGCCACGGCCTTGAGGATCTGCCGGAAATTGGCGCCTGTCTCCTGCGTCTCCTGGCGGCGGCTGCCCAGCAGGCGGGCATAGACCACGAACAAGTCGAGCAGAAGCAGCTTGCATTTCAGCTGCCATCCGATCGGCTGGTTGCTCTTTTCCCAGCCGATCTGCTCCAGGTCGAGCACGATCTGCTGGCGCAGGGCCGTCCCGGCATGGACGCGGTCGAGCCGTTCGGAACCGCGACCTTTGAGCAGCCAGCCCAATTCGTCCAGGGCTGCGATATCCTGTTCCATTCCGGCAAACGCTTCGGCCTTGAACAGGCAGTTGTACAGCCCGGTGTTGTTGGTGCTGATGTAGCTGTGGACCTCGCCGGGCAAAACCAGGAAAAGGTCTCCGGCCGTCAGGATCTGGGTCTGTCCCTCGTGGCTGTGCAGCGACACACCATGGTCGATGTAGACAAGTTCGTAGAACTCGTGGCGATGCAGGCTGGTCTTGCTGTGGTGACTGTTCCGGATGACAACCAGCGGGAAAGTGCTGTCAAAATATTGCTCAGATCGGGTCAGCCAGGCAGACACGTCGGCACCTCCGCGCGGTCAGCGGGTGATCTCGGCGACGCGCACCGGCTGCCCGCCGCGCCTGATCGACTCGATGGCCGCGTGGATCACCCGGCTGGCTTCGAGGCCAGCCTGGCCGCTGCCATCGATCTCGTCCGGTTTCGCGCCGGCCAGCAGCTGGTTGACATATGAAGTGATCCGGTCGGCAAAGGTGTCGAAGAAACCGGTGAAGCCGCCGAAGACGGGATTGGTGTAAACCAGCTTGACCAGGTCGTCCGCCGGGAATAACGTCGCTTCGCGCCACATATCCTCGAAAAGCAGCCGTCCGTTCGTTCCGGCGACTTCGCAGCGTTCCATCGGATGGCCGCGCTTGATGTCGTAGGAACTCGTGATATGTCCGACCGCACCATTCGCAAAACGCAGGTTCATCGACTGGGTCGAGTAGAGGTTGCGGCCGCTGGCCTTCATGGCAAAGCACTGCACCTCGTCGATGTCGCCGCCAAAATAGCGGACAATGTCCACGCTGTGCGGATTCAGAGCCTTGAGGTGATAGAACTCGGTCTCGAAGTCGCCGAATTTGCCGATCCAAAGATTCATGTTGATGAAGAGCAATTCGCCGATCCGGCCGTCCAGCTGCCATTGCTTGGCCGTGCGGGCCGCCGGCGTGAAGCGGTGGTTGAGGTCCACCGCCAGGCATAAATTGCGCTCCCGGGCGGTCCGGACCATTTCCTCGGCTTTGGCCAAATCGTTGCAGATCGGCTTTTCACACAGGACATGCGCGCCGGCGTGAAGCGCCTGGATGGTCGGCCCATAGTGGTCGCTGGAATACTCGAAGCCGCCCGTCGAGACGCTGACCAGGTCAGGCTTTAGTTCGTCGAGCATCGTTTGTGCGTCGAGGTAGGCCGGAACCCCGAAGGCGCGTTCCGCCTCCCGGGCCCGGTCCTCCTGCCGGTCGCAGACACCGATCAGGCGCACCTTGGGATGCGACTGGTAGACTTTGGCATGGATGTGGCCGATATGGCCCATCCCAATAACACAGACTTTGAGCATGATAACCTCCATTTCGCCGCGGAAGCGGCGTCACAAATAGGGTTGAAAAAGGGGTGTTCCTCATTTTCTGGTATAATGTCCTTCTGAAAGAAGATACACTACAAAGCACGGTGAGGTGAGTCGTAGATTACACTTCAAGGTTCAAAACAGTATGATAACCAGTGTAAGAG
>JAAZFW010000267.1 GCA_012511525.1 Clostridiaceae bacterium | reverse complement strand
CGCGAATTCTGGTTAAGATGAAGTGAATGCATCGTCTGCCTTCCGTTCATTTTCCGAAACCTGTTTGTCCCGTTGCCTGCCTGCGATTGACTGGGTATGATGGATTTATCGGAACACCTGACAGAAGTCATGCAGACGAAAGGGACATGCCATGGAAGCCATTTCAGACCAGCTGCTTGGTGATCATATCTCACTGGCTCTTCGGATTGCCCGTTTTCAGGGCAACCGGCCGCTGTCACAAGCTCAAGTTGACCTGGCGCAGCTGCCCGGCAGCCTGGAAATAGCCGGCAGCCATTGGATCTGCAGCGCAGCCTTCGATTCCGTTGACGGCGGCTTGGAGGGCTATCTGCGCTTTTGCCTCGATGCTGGGTCTTTGCCGGACGGCAATGTTGCGGTCGACCTGACGTTTCACACCTGGTCGCAGGCGCATTATCTCCTGATGCCCGCCGCGGCCTACAATGGAAACCGCTACCGGGCGGTGCGCAAGCGCTATCCGCCTTTCCTGCACGCCGATGACATCATCGGCGCCGCCATGCCGGTCACGATCAGCGACGTGCCCCGTCTCAACATCGCCGACGGCCCGTCGCAGATCCATTTGCGTTCGGGTGACCTGGCCACGCCGGCTGTCGCTGTTTTTGACCCCGACCGGCAGCGCGGCTGCCTGATTCTCTTCGAACCGATGACAGCATACGGAACCACGGGCGTGCGCTTTGGAGAGAGTCCGGACCGGACACGGGCCACGCTGTCCATTGAGGCACCGGCTGTCCGCGCGACGCGCTATACCATGGTCAATCCCGATCATCCGAGCGATGACCGGGGTGCCGCCTTTGCCGCCGGCGACCGGGTCGCGCTGCGTCTTAGGTTGTTCCTGTTCGACTGCCCGGCCATCCCTGACCTGTTCGGGTTCTTTTTCCGGCATCGCCAGGACATGGCAGGGGATACCCGCCTGGTTCACGGCCTGCCCTGGTCTGCGGCGTACCGGATCATCGAGGACAAGTACAACCGGACGCAGTATAACGACCGCTATCACTATTACCGGCTGACCCCTAAGACCGAGACCAGTGTCTACGGTGACTGGCAGGCGGGCTGGTGCGGCGGCGGCCTGAACGCCCTGGCCCTGGCCTACGACGGCGGCGAGATATCGCAACAGCGCGCCAAACGAACCATGGACAGCATATTCGGGTATTTGCAAAACCAGCATGGCTACATCCAGCCATCCATGCATGAAGGCAAGCCTTTCGGCGACGACTTTGACTACAAAGAGGCGGCCGGCGTGCTCCTGGTGCGCAAGAACGGCGATATCCTGCTCTTCGCCGCGCGCTTCATCGCATTGCTCCGGCAGCGCGGCGAACCGGTGCCGGAGACCTGGATCGCGGGCCTGGGCTATCTGGCGGATGCCTTTGTCCGCCTCTGGCAGCGCTATGGCCAGTTCGGCCAGTTTGTCGACATCGAGGCGGAAACGATCCTGCAAGGCGGGACGGCCAGCGGCTCGGTTGTTCCCGGCGGCTTGATCCTGGCCTGGAAACTGCTGGAAAAACCCGTTTACCGGGACATAGCCGAAGCATCGGCACGATGTTATTTCAAACAGCATGTCTGCCAGGGCCTGATCAACGGCGGACCTGGAGAAATTCTGCAAAGCCCTGACAGCGAGTCTGCATCCAACCTGCTCGAATCGTATGTCACCCTTTACGAGGTGACCGGCGACCGGCAATGGCTGCCTATGGCGGAGGCGACGGCACACCATTGCGCCTCCTGGGTCGTTTCCTACAACTTTATTTTTCCATCACAGTCGGTCTTTGGCCGCTTGGGCATGCGCACGCTGGGCAGCGTCTACGCCAACGTCCAGAACAAGCACGCGGCGCCGGGTTTCTGCACCTTGTCCGGAGCCGCCTGGCTGCGCCTGGCACGGGCGACCGGCGACCGGCGCTACCTGGACCTGATCCGCGAAACGGCGCACAACATCACGCAGTACCTGTCCCGGGAAGACCGTCCGATCGCCAGCTGGAACCAGGGCAGGCCGCTGCCGCCCGGCTGGATGAACGAACGGGTCAATATGAGCGATTGGGAAGGAAAAGACAACATCGGCGGGGTCTTTTTCGGCAGCTGCTGGTCCGAGATATCTTGTTTGCTGACCTATGCGGAAATCCCCGGCATCTGGTTCTTGACGGATACCGGTGAGGCGATGGCCCTGGACCACGTTAATGTCACGGTGATGGACGACGGACAAGCCTGGCAGCTGGCGGTTCATAACCCGACCCGTTTTAGATCGACGGTCAAGCTGCTGGCGGAACCGCGGTCGGCGTTTGCGCAGCCCTGGGAGATAGCGGCCACGGACCACTGTCGTTTAATCGATCTGGCGCCTGACGAGCATCTGGTGCTTCGGATTGCGAAGGCCATTACCGCGCCGTATTTCTGAGACGATCCATGAAATGCGTTTCAGGGAAGATAGAAGATCCGGGTTTCACGCGTTGTAACGCCGCTGCGGTCTGAAGCCGAGAAGGTCACCACGTGGAATTTTTCCTCGAGGGGTGCTTCAGGCGTCAGGGAGAGCGTGCCGGCGGTTGCGTCATAAGCCGGCATATACCGGATGCCGTCCAGGATAACGGCCAGGCTGTCCGGGTCGAGGGCTTGGCCAGGCGCGAGCGTCAGCGTGGCGGAAAGCGTCGGCTGTGTGCGGGTCAGACCCTGGCCCGATTCCAAATCGGGCGATAGGGCAGGCCCCCCGCTGGCCGCCGGGGCCGATGCCAAAGCCTGGACATCCTGGATCAGGCGACGGGTGTTAGATCCCAGGATCTTATGGATATCCGCCTCTGAGTAGCCTCTGCGCAGCAGCTCACGCGTGATCTGGGGCACCTTGGTCGCATCCTCAAGGCCAACCGGCATCTTGGCTCCGTCGAAATCGGAGCCCAGGCCGACATGGTCGACGCCGACCAGGGCCACGACGGCGTCGATGTGATCGACCACGGTCGCCAGGGTCGCGCTGTCGGGATCGACGGACAGGAACGGGCGGTGGTAATTGACCTGGACAACCCCGCCGTTCGCGGCGATGACCTGGATCTGCCGGTCGGTCAGGTTGCGCACGTGCGGGCAGAGCGCATGCACCGACGAATGGCTGGCGATCACGGGCGCTTGGGTTACCGCCATCACATCCCAGAAGGTCGCTTCGTTGAGATGCGAGACATCGACGACAATGCCCAGCCGGTTCATCTCCGCGACAACCGCCCGGCCCAGGTCGGTCAGACCGCCGCTTGACTTGGTCCCGTCCTTATAAATGCCCTCCGCGCCTTCACCCAGCGCGTTGGTGTAGTTCCAAGTCAGGGACAGCATCCGGACGCCCAGGTCGTGGTACTGACGCAGCAGTTCGGTGCCGGTCTGCTCGCTGAACGAATAGGCACCCTCAATGCTGGCCATGACGCCGATTTTTCCATCCTGCTGTGCGTCACCAATATCCGCGTCGCTTTGGATGAGCGTCAGTGACGCGGCATTTTGGCCCACCGTCCAGCGGACGGCGTTGAGCAGGGCGAGCAGACGGCTGTTGGCCTTAGCATCGTCCGCCCCGCCGTCGGCCAGTAGATAGCCGGGGGTGTATGACGCAAAGACTTGGACATCGATGCCCCCGGTCCGCAGCTTGGGAAGATCGACCATGTAGCGGGTTTTTTCGCGGATGTCGTACCGGGGCAGCCAGGTGTCGGCATCGACAATTCTTAGAACCGTGTCACAGTGCGTGTCGATGACAACAGCTTCCTGGTGCAGCCGGGCGGCCGTGGCGTCAAGAGCCTGCTGTGGCGACGGCGGTTTTTCGGTTGGCGTCGGCGTACTGGGTGCGCGCGTGGCCGTGGGTACGGGGATGGTCGGAACCGGTGTCGCAGAAACGGTGGGCGCCGAAGGGCTGGGACTCAGCGTTGGTGTTTGTTTGGGTGTCGGGGACAACGTCGGGGTCGGCTTCTGTGTCAGGGTCGGTGCCAATGTTGCGCGGTGCGTGGTTGCCTCGGGTGTCGGAGCCGATGTGCTCGGAAGAGGTTTTGCGGTCTGACTGCAGGATGCCTGCACCGCGATCAGCGCGGCGAGCAAGGCAATCACGAAGATTCGCATTCGGGTTGGCATGGCATGCTCCTTGACGAGAAAACGGCTGTGTTGGTCTGGTCCGGCAGGCTTTTCAATACGACCATGATACAGCAGGCATGGCCGAACGTCCATGTGGTGACCTTAAGCGCAAAGGTTGCCAGAACCAAAGCCGGTCATGTAGAATTTAACATGTCAGAAACCACCGGCACCAAAGCCAGGAGGTGATCACCATGGAGCAACGTCCGAATGTCTTGCTGATCATGATGGACCAGCTGCGCTGGGACTGCCTGGGCTGCTCCGGCAACCCGGTCATCGAAACACCCAACATCGACTTTTTGGCTCGCAACGGCAGCGTCTTCCGCCACGCCTACACCCCGTCGCCGTCCTGTATCCCGGCCCGGGCTTGCCTGATCAGCGGCCTTAACCCCTGGCATACCGGCGTGCTCGGCATGGGGCCTGGCCAGGGGGAGATGGGAACCGGATTTAACGAGACACTGCCCGGTGTCTTCGCCCGCCACGGCTACCATACCCAGGGTGTCGGTAAAATGCACTTTTATCCGCAGCGAGCCCTGAACGGCTTTCACAACACGGTGCTGGACGAATCGGGCCGTGTTTCGTCTCCTGGATTTGTTTCGGATTACAAGCAGTGGTTTGACGCCAACAAGACCGGGGACTACGAGCTGTCCGACCATGGGATCGGCTGGAACTCCTGGATGGCAAGGCCCTATGCGCTGCCGGAGTTTTTGCACCCGAGCAACTGGACAGCCAGCCAGTCGGTCAAATTTCTCAAGGAGAGGGATCCCACCCGGCCCTTTTTTCTGATGACCTCCTTTGCCCGGCCGCACTCGCCCTACGATCCGCCCCCGTACTATTTCGACTTGTACGACCGCCAGCGCGACCGGCTGCCCGAACCCTTTGTCGGGGACTGGGCCGATATCAACGACCGGCCTGAGGACGCGGCGGATCCGGATGCCTGGCGGGGCCGGCGCAGCCATATGGAAACCATGCGTGCCCGGGCCGGCTATTACGGTTCGGTCAGCCACGCCGCCCACCAGATCGGCAAGCTGTTCAACGCGATGCGCCGGCAAGGCTTGCTCGACAACACGATCGTCCTGTTCACCTCGGACCACGGCGACATGCTCGGCGACCACCACCTCTGGCGCAAAACCTATGCCTACGAAGGGTCAGCACACATTCCCCTGGTCCTCATGCTGCCCAAGCCGATGCGTTCTTCCGGCATCCGGCACGATGTCGACGCGGCGGTCACGCTGACCGACATCATGCCAACCTTGCTGGATCTGGCCGGTCTGCCGCTGCCGGCGGACCTGGATGGACGCAGTCTGCGGCCGCTGCTGCTCGCCGAACCTGAACAAGGATCGCTTATCCACCTCGAACATTGCACCTGCTACAGCGAGGAGCAGGAGATGCAGTGCCTGACCGACGGACAAAGGAAATACATCTGGTTTCCCCGCGCGGATCGCGAGCAGTTTTTCGATCTGTCTGCCGACCCGCGTGAACACAACGATCTGGCAGCCCGGCCCGAATGGCAGGAAGAGATCGCATCCTGGCGCCGCCTGCTGGTCCGCGAACTGGAAAAGCGGCAAGCCGGGCTGGTCGAAGACGGCCATCTGGTCTGCCAGCGCGGCAAACCATCCTTGCAGTCGCCTTATTACGCGGCGCGGGTCGGGCACACATACCCGGGAGGAGGCCCCCGATGAACTGGACCGAACAAGCCCTGCAGAACAAGCACCTCGCGGAACACCGCCGACACCTGGCGGGCATCCGCCCCATGACGGACGCCGAGCGGGACGGCGCGCCCAACATCATCACGATCCTAATGGACGATTTGGGTTGGGGCGACCTGTCCTGTTTCGGTTCGCAGGCGATCCAGACCCCCAACCTGGACCGCCTGGCCCGGGACGGCATCGTTTTGGAGAACTGCTATGCCTCAAGCCCGGTCTGCACCCCCAGCCGTTTTGGCCTGCTGACCGGTCGCTACCCCTGCCGCGGCCTGATCGAGCACGTCTTCTTTCCGACCATCGAACCGGAGCGGGGCCAGATCACCCCGCAGGGTTACGAAAAAGAGGCAGATGAACGCTTTGGCCAGGTGACAGACGGTTTCGTGCAGCGTGTCCGGGAGACGAACCGGCGCCACCAGGCCGAAATGCCGGTCAACGGCATCCTGGAGGACGAATTGACCGTCGCCGAACTGCTGCGGGCCAGGGGTTACCGGACCGGCATGTTCGGTAAATGGCATTTGGGCGACCGCAGCCCGCACCTGCCCAATGACAAAGGCTTCGAGACCTTCTTCGGCGCGCATTATTCCAACGACATGTACCCGTACCACTTCTGGCGCAACCGCACGATCGCCGTCGAGGCCCCTTTTGACCAGCGCCGAATCACCGAGTACTTGAACCGGGAGCTGTTCGCCTTTATCCAAAATCACGCGTCCGAGCCGTTTTTCGCCTATTACGCCTCCCCCTGGCCGCACCATCCGCTCAGCAGCGGCGAAGCGTTCGCCGGCACGTCCAAAGGCGGCGTCTACGGCGACTGTATCCAGGAGTTCGACCACGGGATCGGCCAGCTGCTCGACCTGCTGGCGGAGCATCGCCTGCTGGATAAGACCCTGATCGTCTTCACCTCGGACAACGGACCCTGGCACCAGGGTTCGCCCGGAGGCCACAGGGGCCGCAAGGGCAATTTCTTCGACGGGGGTCAGGTGGTTCCGACCATTTGCTTCTGGCAAGGGACGCTGACCGGCCGGCGCATCCGTGACATGGCGATGAACATCGACTTCCTGCCCACCTTCTGCGAGCTGGCCGGCGCTAAGCTGCCGCAGGACCGCGAGATCGACGGGCGCAGCCTGCTGCCCTTGCTGCTGGGCCAGAGCGGCCAGAGCCCGCATGACATCCTGTTCCATGTCAATTCGCTGGTTCCGGCCCACGCCCGGCAAGGCTATGCCGCGCGTTCCCGCGACCACTTCAAGTATGTCCAGGCAGCTGGCAGCGAAAATGCGACCTACCGAAACATGCAGATTCACCCGTTCCTGTTCGATCTGAACTGCGACCGTGACGAGTCCTACGACGTGCGCCGGCTTTATCCGGAGAAAGCGGAAGAACTGCGCCTTCGCCTTGACGCGTTCAACGACGCGATCCTGGCCAATCCCAGGGGCTGGCGGGAACCATGAACACCGGGAAGACAAAGATGGATTATGCGTCGATGTTTGACGAACAGCTGCGCGGCTGCGTGCTGGTCTTTGAGGACGGCGCTGTCGTGTACGAAAAAGCCACAGGCTTTGCGGACTGGCCCAACCAGGTTCCGAACACGCCGGCCACCCGCTTCGCGACCGCCTCGGCCGGCAAGGTTTTCGTCGCTGTGGCCATCCTGCAGCTGATTGAGCAAGGAAGGCTCAGCCTGGGCGATACGATTGGGGATCTGCTGGATATCGATTTGAAACAAATCGACGGAGCGGTCACGGTGGAGCAGCTGCTGACCCATACCTCCGGCATTCCGGATTATTTCGACGAATCGGTGCTCGACGATTATGGGGCCCTTTGGACCGATTTTC
Organism: Clostridiaceae bacterium; assembly: GCA_012511525.1. Classification (GTDB taxonomy): domain Bacteria; phylum Bacillota; class Clostridia; order Saccharofermentanales; family UBA5734; genus JAAYBY01. Next base: position 7,179 of record JAAZFW010000267.1, on the reverse strand, counting down.
CCAATTACAAGATCCGTTCCAACCGCGACCTGCTGCCCCTTTTTATCGGCAAACCGATGAGCTATCCAAGGGGCAGCCGTTTCCAGTACAACAACAGCGGCTACGTCATGCTGGCCCTGCTGCTGGAGCGCCTCTGCGGCCAGGCCTTCGACCAGGTGCTAAACGAACGGATCTTTATCCCCTGCGGCATGCGCGACACGGGCAATTTCGAGTTGGACCGGCTGCCAGCGCGCTGTGCGAACCATTACATTTTCGACGAGCCGCAAAAGACATGGCGGACGAACATCTTCAGCGTTGACGCCAAGGGAACGGGGGCCGGCGGCGCCTACGCCACAGTCGGCGATATCTGCCGGTTCTGGCAAGGGCTCAGGTCTGGCAAACTGCTCTCGCCCGCCATGACCCGGAACATGCTCAGCCATCACAGCGGCGACGAGGACGGTTACGGCTACGGCGTCTGGCTGCGCCGGTCACCCGGCGGCCTGATTCCGTATATCCAGGGGTGCGACCCCGGCGTCAGCTTCCTTTCCGCCTGCGACGCCGCACGGGACCGGGTGGCCGTTTGGGTCAGCAATTACGGGGATGATGTCTGGCGAATGTTCGACAAGCTGTGCGAATCATGAACCCCGATGGGTTCAAGTAACAAAAATCGTTCTGCATTCGATGATTTGATACCGATAAAATAGCGGGCTTTTTGATCGACCACCGAAAAACGTGCCAAATTCCACACAATAATACTGGCATTTCTTTGTGCATGTTATAGACTGTTATCGAGAGCTCTCGCGATTTTGAACCGTTATCAAGCTATTCTCGACCCGTTACTGCGAACATGTCTCCAAGACAATTAGGAGGGTAAACTTTCATGAAGAAGTCGACAACCGCAATCATTTTGCTTGTGGTTCTGGCCCTGAGCCTGTCCCTGATGGCTGGCTGCACCCAGACGCAAACCAGCACAACAGGCTCTGCCGGCGGCACCACCACCACCAAAGCGACCGGCGGCACCACCACCACGGCCGGCAACGAACCTGCCGCCAACCTGACCTACTGGGTCGCTTTGAATTCCAATGTCGCGGCTACCGCGGCCTCGTACAACGATGTTCCGATGTTTGTCGAGCTGATGAAGCGCACCAACGTCAACGTCGAATTCCAGCACCCGCCGGTAGGTCAGGAGAACGAGCAGTTCAACCTGATGATCAACTCGATGGAACTGCCGGACATCATCGAATCCAACTGGATCGCCTATCCGGGCGGCCCGGAAAAAGCCGTCAACGACGAAGTGATCCTGTCACTCAACGACATCCTTGACGACAAAGCCGTCTATCTGAAAACCTATTACCAGAACAACCCCAACATCGACAAGCTGGTCAAGACAGACAGCGGCATCTACTATTCGTTCCCCTTTATCCGCGGCGACGCGTTCCTGATGGTCTACGGCGGCGCCCAGATGCGCCAGGACTGGCTCGACGAGCTGGACCTTGAAGTCCCGACCACGATCGACGAGTGGGACAGCGTCCTGAAGGCGACCAAGGAAGCTAAGAACCTCGACTATGCGCTGACCTTCACGGTCGGTAATATCAAGGAACCGACCTATGGCAGCTTGTTCCTGAGCACCTACGGCGTTCTATACAATTTCTATGTCGATCCTGCCAGCAACGAGATCAAGTACGGCCCGATGCAGGACGGCTACAAGGAAGCGCTCAGCCTGCTGGCCAGGTGGTATGACGAAGGCCTGCTCGACCCGGATTTCGCATCCCAGGACGGCACGACCTACGACGCCAAGATCACGGGCGGCAAAGTGACGGCTTTCTTCGCCCTGACCGGATCCGGCCTGGGCCGCTACACCACCACCGTGCGTCCGGAAAACCCGGAATTCACCCTGGTCGGCGTACCGTGGCCGACCGTCAACAAGGGCGATACGCCGATCGCCGGCCAGAAGGACCACGCCTATTCCGGCGCCGCCTCAGCGGCGATCACGTCCCAGTGCGAAGACGTTGACGCGGCGGTCCGCTTCCTGGACTACCACTACAGCGACGAAGGCCACATGCTGCTCAATTTCGGCATCGAAGGCGAGAGCTACACGATGGTCGACGGTTATCCGACCTATACCGACCTGATCAAGAAGAACCCGGATGGCTTGTCCATGGCCCATGCGGCCGGCCGTTATGTCCGCTCTGTCTACGGCGGCCCGTTCGTGCAGGATAAGCGCTACATGGAGCAGTACCTGCAGTATCCGGAACAGGTCAATGCGATCAACACATGGAGTCAGCACCAGGGCAAGCTGATTGTACCGCCGCTGACCCCGACCCCGGAAGAGAGCCAGAAAATGGCCGCGATCATGAGCGAGATCAACACCTTCGTGGACGAGATGTTCTTGAAGTTCATCATGGGCCAGGAGCCGCTGGATAAGTTCGCCGACTTCGTCGCCCAGATCGAGCGGATGAAGATCAGCGAAGCCCTGGAGATTCAAAACACCGCTCTGGAACGCTTCAACAACCGCTGACCGATTGTCTCTCCCGGACAATTGTCCCCGCTATCGGGCTGGAGGGATGCCATGCATCCCTCCAGCACCTGTCTCGGTTTACCACCTGGAGAAAGGCTGAACGCACATGGCGCAACCTGCACGCACGTCAATCAAACGCAGCATCGGCACGATCCTGTACAGGGATTTTGCCAAAAACAAGCTGATTTACCTGATGGCGCTCCCGGTCATGGCCTATTACATCATCTTCCATTATGGCCCGATGTACGGCCTGGTGATCGCCTTTAAATACTTCGCGCCGGCCAAAGGCATCCTGGGCAGCCCCTGGGCCGGCGTGTACTGGTTCCGCGAATTCTTCAACAGTTATTTCATTGAGCGGCTGATCAAGAACACGCTGTTGATCAACGTGCTCAATTTGCTTTTTTCGTTCCCGGCCCCGATTATCCTGGCCCTGCTGCTCAACGAACTGCGCAGCGAGCGTTACAAGCGCTCGGTCCAGACGATCACATATCTGCCGCATTTCATTTCGCTGGTGGTCATCTGCGGCATGATTCACGACTTCACCTCGCGTGACGGGATCATCAACGACCTCGTGGTCTTTTTCGGCGGCGAACGGAGCACGATGCTGCTCAATCCCGGGCTTTTCCGGCCAATTTATATCGTTTCAGAAATTTGGCAGGGCGTCGGCTGGGGTTCGATCATCTACCTCGCAGCCCTGTCCAGCATAGATCCGGAACTGTATCAGGCCGCCGTGATCGACGGCGCCAACCGCTGGAAAAAGATCTGGCACATCACGCTGCCGGGCATCATGCCGACCATTGTCATCCTCCTGATCTTGCGGGTCGGCTCGATGATGAGCATCGGCCATGAGAAAATCATCCTGCTCTACAATGCGAGCATCTATGACACGGCCGATGTGATTTCCTCGTTCGTCTACCGCAAAGGTCTGCTGGAATCCAACTACAGCTACAGCACGGCGGTCGGTCTTTTTAACTCCGCGATCAATTTCATGCTGGTGATCCTGGCCAACTGGCTGAGCCGGCGCGCGACTGACCACAGTCTTTGGTGAGGGGGTAGCATCATGCAGATCAAACGCAGTTTAGGAGAATTCCTGTTCGATCACGCCAATGTCCTGTTTTTGCTCGGCCTTATGCTGGTGACGCTGTACCCGCTGGTTCACGTTCTGTTTGCCTCGGTCAGCGCGCCGTCCCGGCTGATCAGCCACCAGGGGCTGCTCTTGCTGCCGCTGGGCTTCGAACTGGGCTCCTACGGCTTGGTTTTCAAGAACCCGATGATCGTGCGCGGATATCTCAACACGATGATCATCGTGCTGGCCGGCACCACGACGAACCTGGTTATGACATCACTGGGCGCCTATGTCCTGTCGCGCCGCGATGTGCTCTGGAAAAAGCTCATGATGATGGTCATCGTCTTCACGATGTTTTTCAGCGGCGGCATCATCCCGACCTACCTGCTGGTGCGCAACCTTGAGATGACCAACACGCTGTATGCCCTGTTCATCCCGACCGCGATCAGCACCTACAACCTGATCATCATGCGGACGGCGTTCATGGGCGTCCCCTACAGCCTCGAAGAGTCAGCCAGGATTGACGGGGCGAAGGATTTCACGATCCTGTTCCGGATCATGATCCCCCTGTCGCTGCCGGTCATCGCCGTCATGGTCCTCTTCTATGGCGTCGGGCACTGGAATTCCTGGTTTTCGGCCATGATCTACCTGCGCAAGCGCGAATTGTACCCTCTGCAGCTGATCTTGCGCGAAATTTTAATTTCCAGCGATACGACCCAGATGATGACCGATGTCGGCGGCATGGACAAGGAACCGGTCGGCCAGACCGTCAAATACGCCACGATCATCGTCGCGACACTGCCGGTGCTGAGCATTTATCCGTTCCTGCAGAAGTATTTCGTCAAGGGCATCATGATCGGGGCGCTGAAGGGATAAGCCCGGATCGGCTGCAGGCGATGGAAAAGCTACAGGCTCATGTCTCTGAACTGGCCGGGGGTGACCCCGGTCAGTTTTTTGAAGACGCGGATCAGGCTGTTTTTGTTGCTGAAACCCGCCTTCAGGGCGATCGTCTCCAGGTTGTCCGTGCTGGCGGCCAGAAGCGACTTGGCGTGCTCGACACGCACCTTGCTGATGTAGTCGGGCAGACTCTGGCCGGTTTGGTCCTTGAACATCTTGGCGACATATGGCCCCGACAAGCCGAATATGTCCGCGATGCCTGTCGAACTTAAGTTTTCGTCCGCATAGCGCTTTTGGACGACCTCGATCACCCGCTGCGCGATCTTCTGTCCCTTGTTGCTTGCGTTTTGTCCGGCAAACTGGCAGACGGCTTCGGCAAGAGCGAGAAATTCGGTCTGCAGATCCGCCAGCGTGCCGGAGGCGGCCAGGCGGTTGGCCGGGTTCAGGCTTTCGAGAAAGAGTTTTCCCTCCTCCTCGAGCGGGCCGACGCTGTTCAAGGCTTTGAGCAATGTTCCGGTCAGATCGAAAACCAGACAGCGTGCGATCTCCACCGATATCGGCTGCTGCCGGAAATGGCGGGCAAACACGTCTTCGGCGATCTGCCGGGTCAAGGCCAGGTCGCCGGCCTTGATCGCGTTCAGGAGCTTCTGCTCATCCTCGATGCTGTAGGCATATGTCGTCGCTGGCCGGTCGAGATCCTCGTAAAGCAGCAGCTGCTCGGGACCGAGCACCAGGCGGTACTCCAGCGCTTCGCGTGCCTCGGCGTAACACTGGGCGCTGCCGGCCAGCGTGGTGTGGATCGAACTGACGGCGATGGTCAGCGACAGCTGGAACGACGTGCTGAGGAACGTTTGGACTTGTGCGGCGATCTCGGCCAGATCCCTGGCGCTATATGATTGGTCCGTTCCGATGTTGACCAGTCCGGTGAGCAAGTCGTCGACATCGCTGAAAAGCACCAGGTGGTGCTCGTTTAAGAGCTCTTCGGCGACGTTGGTGATGATGAACCGGATCAGGTCGGCATCGTTTTTCTGCTCGCCGTTGGGGTTGGCGAGCAGCGGACTGGTGTTTTCGATATAGAACAGCAGCACACAGAAACGGTCGCTCAGCCAGGTCATCTGGCCGTCACCCGACACGTCGGCCAGGTTGGTGTTGGCAATCGGCTTGCCCTTGACAATCCGGGCCACCAGGCTGGAACGGATCGTCGCGGCCTGGGCGTCCAGCATTTGCCGCACCTTGTTTTTTTCTGAAACCGCGGACTCGATCGTTTCACGGATCAGGGCATATTCGTCGAGCGTGGCGTGCTCGTGCCTGCCCCGGACAGGCAATGACGACACCAGAGACCGCAGCGGCTTGTAGTTTCGCCGGGTGAAAAGGAATGAAACAGCCACGCCTATCAAGAGGCAGACCAGGATGCTGCTGATGACCAGGCGCTTCAAATATTCAACCTTTTCCAAAAAAACGTTCGCAGGCAGCGCATAGACGTATTTCCAGGCGTTGACAGCTGACTGGATGCTGGAAACGACATACGGCGTCTCCTCCAGGTCCATCGTGCTGACCATCTGGTTGTCGACGGACATATACGTCAGGCTGGTGAACAGGTTGTCCTGGCGGGTGCTGCACAGGATATGATCGGACTCGTCGATGATCATCAGGGCGCCCTGGTCAAAACCCTGGCGCTGCATCACTTCATCCAGGAAAGTGGCGTGGTCCAGCATGACCACCATTGTGGCGGACGGCGCGTCCACTTTGCTCACCGGCAGTGTCAGCGCGCAGCTGACCGTTTGCCTTTCGTTTGCCGTGCCCGCATACACGGTCATCGTGTTGAAATAGTACTGGAACGAACGGCCGGACAGGTCGATCAGCTGGCGGGCGCTCAGTTTCTCGATACCTTCCAATTCGGTTTCCAGCAGCTGGATGTCGTAGGATGTCGCCGATGTGACGATCATCCGGCTGTTGTGCAGGTAGATGTAGATGTCGTCGATATAACCGTTGGCGACGCGGTACAGCTTCAAGTCGCGCTGCAGCTTGTTGACCGCGAAGCGGCCGGAGGCGTCCAGGGGATAGCCCCGGTAGAGGATCGACTCCAGTGTCGGGTTCCAGGCGAGCTGCAGGCTCAGGCTGATGACATCCGTCATGCGCTTGTCGATGATCGTCTGGATCTGGGACAGCTTGAGCGCGTTGGCGGCGTTGATCTCTTTGCGGATGATCTGCTCGGCCTCGGCATAGACATAAAGGCTGAAGACGATCGGGATGAGGAGAATGGACACGTAGGACAGCAGCCATTTGCGGATGGTCGCAAAGCTCAGCCTGCTTTTTTCGTATTTGAAGATCGAAAAGTCCAATCATGCCTCCTTGCAGCATGGGCCTTGTCCCTTTGGTTTTGTCGAAGCGCATAAGCCTCCATGACATCAACGGTTTGGCCCGCACGACATGGCTGCTTTCAAATTGCGATACGCTTTATGATACGACGGATAAAACCATATGGTCAAGCGCGCCTGTCAGATCCGGACATCAGCTCTATCCGAAAGGGTGCTGCCTGTGGTATCCTCGAGGTGACCGCAGGAGGTATATGGCATGACATGGGCCTTGGTCCTTTTTTTGTTTACCTATATCCTGATGATCGCGCTGCCCCGCCAGCGCGCCCTGGTCGCGTTCGGCGCGGCGGTGCTTTTTGTCGTAACCGGCGTTTTGCCGCTTAGACTGGTTTTTTCGTCCATCG
>JAAZFW010000266.1 GCA_012511525.1 Clostridiaceae bacterium | reverse complement strand
TCGCATCGCCGACCAGGATCAGCCCTGACCGTCTGTCGCAGCCGATTCGGCAGTCGCCTGCGGCTGCTCATGCTCTGTAGGTTTGGTCAATATAATCCGATCGCCATCCATTTCGGCTTTGAGCATGTCGCGGCCTTTTATACCCATCACGTCCAAGTACTCGCGAGGCAGCTGGAGACGTCCCGTTTTGTCCAAGACGGCCAGTTCCTCGTGTGAGCTTTCGGCTTCGACGTCACGTTCACTGAGCCCTAGCTTCTGGATTTCTTTTACACGATCGAGATAACTTTGCTTGAGCAGCATTTCGCTGCTGGTTCGCCCGTCGCGAATGGCCACGACACGGTTGACCCGGCGGGATAGCTGCCGGTCATGGGTAACGATCACAATCGTCTGGTTAAGCTGACGATTCAGGTCGCTGAACATATCATAGATCATGCCCGCAGTCTGCTGGTCGACAGAGCCGGTCGGCTCATCGGCCAGGAGAAGACTGGGATCATTGGCTAAAGCGATCGCGATGGCCACGCGCTGCTGTTCGCCGCCGGACAGCTCATGGAGGCGGTTCTTGCTTCGCTTGCTTAAGCCGACCAGATCGAGCAGCTCGAGCGCGCGCTGACGCCGTTTGTGCTGTGAATCGATAACCATAGGCACTTCGACGTTTTGCACGGCGGTTAAAAACGGAATCAGGTTGCGCGCGTTATTCTGCCAGATAAAGCCAACTGTATTCCGCTTGTACTGCACCAGCTGCGCATCGGTCATTTTGAGCAGATCGTGGCCGTCGACGACGAGTCGTCCGGCTGATGGCCTGTCCAGGCCGCCCAGCATGTTCAGCAGGGTCGATTTGCCGGAACCGCTGTTCCCGATGATCGCCATCAGCTCGCCGCGCGCCACGCTCAGGTCCAGGCCCTGGAGCGCCAGAACTTCAAAATCGCTTGTCTTGTATATCTTAACCAGATTTTCGCATTCGATCATGACTGCATCACCCCGCTGTCTAGTGAAAATACCAGATCTGCCAGCTCAATCATGTTGGGGTCATGCGTGGTCATGATCACGGTTAGTCCTTCTCGTTCAACCAAGGCGCGGAACAGGCTGACAACCTGCAGCCCCATGTTGGTGTCCAACTCGGCGGTCGGCTCATCGGCAAATACGACGCTGGGTCGATGGGCGATGGCCCTTGCGATGGCGACGCGCTGCTGCTCACCGCCGGATAGCTCCTGCGTGCGGTGTTTCATGCGTTTGTCCAGGCCGACCAGGGTCAGCACTTCTTCAGCGCGCTCCCGTCTGCCTTTCGCGTCGACGCCGGCAACCCGCAGGCCGAATTCGACATTTTCGAAAGCGGTCATCGAGGTGATCAGAGCCACGGACTGAAACACAAAACCCATGTTGTGCCGGCGCAGCTTATCGCGCCTGTTTTCCGACATCCGTGTAATCTCCTGGTCACCGAAATAGATTTTACCCGATGTCGGGTGGTCAAGCGCGCCGAGCAAGTTGATCAAAGTCGTTTTGCCCGAGCCGGATCGTCCCTTAAGCATGGTCAGGGACTGGCGCGGAACGACGAGGTTGATGCCGTCAAGCACCTGGATCGTCTCGTGACCCGACAGAAAACGGCGGCAAAGCTGCTCAGTCCGGAATATGGCATCGGTTTGAATGGTTGTTTCTTGACTGCTCATGGCTCAGTCCTCACCTAGTTTGACCGCTTGGTCGATCTTGATCCGCAGTATCAGGCGTGCCAGGATGGCAAAGCAGATCAGCAGCAGGACGGTCAGAACCAGGAATACCTTGTTGGTGTCGCCCGTCTCGGATATGATTCGGAACGGAATCGGCTGGTCAGCCGAGCTGTACACAATCTGGAACAGGGGAACGAACAGCAGGCTGCTCAAGCTTCCGATCAGGGTGCCCACGAACACGGCCACCCCGGATACCAGCACTTGCTCGGTGACCAGCAACCCGATCACGCCGCCTTTGCTCATACCCATGGCCCGGAAAATACCAAACTGGAGGACACGGCCCTGGACCGACATGATCCAGTAAATCAGGAACCCGACTGCGCAGATCAGCATCGACACGATGAAGCCCAGCGTCAGCGCGCCATTGGTTCCCTGCAGCTGCGGGTCGTTCTTGGCCGCCGTAATCTGCTGCGTGGCGGAAGAGATGTCGACGATGTTGATCCGTTTTTCCTCAATGTCCTCGTAGATGACCTTGTCGGTCACGCCGCTCTCGCGCTTGAGCCAGACTTCATACGGCTGTATCGCCGTTTTGCTCAGCATGAATTCCATGCTGGATACGATCAGGCTCTGCTCGCGCAGCTGGCCGCTGCGATCGAGCTGCATCGGTTCAAAGCCAGGCCAGTAATCGACAAACGCGATCACGACGCCGTCGACGCTGTCCGTGGTGTTGACGGTATAGATAATGCCGTCGCCGACCTTAAGGTCAAGCTTGTCGCGCAGGTTTTCCGATACGATCACGGCATTGGGTGTCGTGATCATGACGTTCATGTATTCGTTCAAGTGGTAGCGCATCATATCGGAGCGCGACCAGGCTGTCCGGGCAAAGTCGTAGGGATCGATGGCCATCAGGTGCACGGCATCACTGCGGGCCGAGCCTTTGCTGACGCGCGACTCACTGGAACGGAAAACACGCGCAGCCGCCTCAACACCTTCCAGCTGGCTGTACTTGCTTAAATTCGGCTCATAGTACTTGACCACCTGGTTATAGGAATACGAACTGGCATCCATGCTCATGCCGCCGCCATCTTCGACAATCGGGAGTCCGTTCTGGTCGAACTTCTGCCAGTATTCCTGCAGCATGATGTCCGCGCCCACCGTGCAGCGGATGCTGTCCTCGGTGTTGCGGTTGATCGTGCGGGCCGCGTTGGCGTTGAACAGCCCGATCGACAAAGCCAGAATCAGGAAAATCATCAAGAACTGCTCCTGGCCGTTGGAGCGGCTGATCTGGTGAAACGAGGCATACAGAACAGGATTCCAGAAGCGCCGTCCCAGGAAATAGACCAGCCGTACCAGGAAGGGATAGAGGCGCAGGAAGAAAAGGCCGGCGCCCAGAATGAAGATCGTCGACGACAAGAACAGCAGGAAGTCGAGATCAGCCTCGGTTCCCACGATGCCGGTCTCACGCTGCAGCTTAAGTTGTGCGTTGAGGCGGTACAGCGAATAGAGGCTAAGCCCCAGCAGGATGATGTCCAGGAAAATCCGCTGCCACAGCGGCGCGCGGCCCACTCGGGATTTTTTTCGTTTCTGCTGGACGATCGAAGTGCGCGACTGGATGAAAACCGGCAGCAAGGTGGTGATCACGAACAGGAATACGGCGAGCAGACCATAAACCAGGGCTTGCCCGTCCAGAGCGACCTTGAGGGCCTTGCGGCTGACAAACTCCAAAAATCCGTTGGCTGCGCCGATCACCTTCACCATCCACAGGCCCAGAAACGGTCCGACCAGCAGTGTCACGACCCCGAAGACCAGGCTTTCCAGCGCGTACAAGGTCAGGCTCTGGGTGCGTCCGGCGCCGCGGCTTTCCAGAACGGAAATCAGGCTGGTTTCGCTGCGGACCATCAGCTGGGACACCATGAAGATATAGAAGATCAGCATCAGGAGAATCGGGATGATCAGGATCTGCAGCGTCAGCTTAAGCTCGGCCTCGCGCACAATATAGCGGTCGATGACCGATGAAAAAGTCGAGATAAAGCGTGTTGTCCGGGTGTTGGCTTCGCTGACTGCCTCGCCATGCTTCAGGACGGCCTGGATCTGATCCAGTTCCTGGATGCGAAACGTGTAATAGTCGAAGGAAGCAACCAGGATCTGCTCTCCGATGTTGAGGATCGGGATATTGCCGCTTAGCTGCTGGATCGCGGCCGGATCGACCATCACCGACTGCGAAAACGTGTTGATGTGCTGGTACCAGTAAAGATCCTGGTTGTCGGCGGCGGAGAACATGCCGACCACCCGCATCGTGTACAGAGGCGGTTCATCCCGCTTCTGCTTGTAGCTGTAGATTTCATACTCATTGTCCAGCAACAGGTTGAGATTCTTCAAGGCGGCGTCGGTGACGATGACCTCGATCACCCCATCCTGCACATCCTTGGCATACATGCGGCCCTTGTCGATTTGAATACGATTGTCAAAATCCGAAAGCGCATAAGTCGTGAAGCTTTGCCGCTGGACCCCCTTGGCGCCTTCGTAACTGTAATACAGGTTGGTGATCTGCAGCGACTCCGTTACCGTCTTGGGTTCGACCGGCATGTCGGCGACCATTTGGGCATGCTCCTGGCGCATGCTTGTAAGCGCCGCGTTCGCCGACGTGTTGTTGACATAATTGTAGTTGCTGGAAAACACCAGGTAGCCTGGGTAACGCATGTTGTTTGCCTGGACGCTTTCCAGATCCTTGGTCAGAAGGCGCTGCAGGATTCCGTTCGTGTAGATCGGGATGCTGCAGACCATTCCGACGACCAGAATGGAGCCCAGCAACAGGCAAAGGACTTTCCACGTGTTGCTGATGATTTTCCTTAAGACGAGTGCCAGCACGAAACGGCCTCCTTAATTGACGATGACCAAGTCACCTTCGTCGATGCCCTTGATGATTTCCGCCTCGGTGTCCGTCATCAGGCCGATCTCCACGTCTTTTTCAACGCGCACGCCGTCTTCGAGCACATTGACATAGCGCCGCCCGCTCATCAGGTTGATTTGCCGGCGCGGCAGGATGAGGACATCCTCACGCTTGTCCTGGACATAGACGATGCGGGCGTCGCTGCCCAGGGTCGCCTTGGCGGGCAGTTCGCCCTTGACCTTGATGACAGCCGCCTTGCGCAGGTATTCGTTCGGATCGTTGAAAAGCGTCGACGGGTTGCCGATCACTTCTCCGGTCAGTTCCTCTTTCTGGAACTCGATGACAACTTCGGCGCCGACCGGCAGTTCAGACGCTTTGTCGTTGGTTGTGACCAACACCAGCTGCCGGGTGTCCGCAACCTTGGCCACGATCTGGTAGGCGTTGATGTACTCGCCGATCGATGTGCTGATGATGTACGTGATCTCGCCGTCGAACGGTGCGACGATCTGGGTCGCAACCAATTGCCGCTGCAGGTTCGCCAAACGCAGCTCCTGCTGCTCGAGGTCGAGCTGAGCCCTGCGGATCGCATAATAGCCGGCCTTGTTTTCGCGCAGCTGGCTGATGTTCAGCTTGCTCTTCTCGATCTCAATCTCCTGCAGCTCGATGTTAAAGCCGACCGTGCCTGAATCAAGCTCGGCGATCAGGTCGCCGGCCTTGACTTCCTGGCCGAGGCGCACGTGTTTCTCCTTGAGCCGGCCGCCCTGGTCTTCAAACGACAGCGACAGTTGGACTTCGGGCTGAAAGCTGCCCGACAGCCGCAGCTGCTGGATCAGCGTACCGCGCTGGGCGGGTTCAGTCTTGTATTCGATTTTCGCCGGCTGCATCAGCGGCGGCGCCAGTTCTTCTTCTTCGACTGGGAGAAAATTGCATCCGCTGGCAGTAACCAAGACCAGCATCAGGCTCAGCAGGACGATCACCTGCACGCCAAAACGGAATGTGCGTTTCATGGAACAACCTCCAAGGTTCTGCTGCCTGCCCATCAGGCAATCATAATGAACTACATGGATTTTACACCACTGCAGGCAGACTAGCCACAAGAAAAAAAACGAAAACGCATTTATTGTGCAACGGGTCTAATTATGCCTTTTATCTTTGTGCAGAACGTTTAGGGCTACGCCTGATGAACGTCATTCGAGCAAAGATCTGCCGTTTTCACGGGGTTGTTGCTTAAGCGAACGTGCGTGGTTTCGTATTCGGCTGCAGCGACACCAGTGCCTGTGCCATGTCCCTCAAATTCTGGGGTGTGCAGCCTGGCGTTTCGACCAGGTCACGATCCGCTTCCAGGTAATAGTCCGGCTTCCGGTACAACTGCAAAACCCAAGCTGGCAGCATCGGGACAGCCCTGGCCATCTCAAACAAGTCGTCCCGGCCCAGCTGGGGGAAAACGGTTGTGCGTGCTTCCCAGCAGATATCGGATTTTAGCAGCACATCCAGGCTGCTGCGAACGGCTG
>JAAZFW010000265.1 GCA_012511525.1 Clostridiaceae bacterium | reverse complement strand
GGATCTGCTTTCTCTACCTGAAGCGGCGAGAGGATGTCGAGGATGTTTTTCAGGATGTATTCTTGAAATATCTGCAGCGCAAGACGCCTTTTGCCGGTGAACAGCATGAGCAGGCCTGGCTGATCCGGGTCGCGATCAACAGCTGTAAGGATGTCAGGCGAAGCTTCTGGCGCCGGCAGGTCGTACCGCTCGACGAGAACCTGGCCGCGGACATGCCGCCTGAACATCTGGGTCTTCTCAAGGCCGTGCTGCAACTGCCGGTCCGGGAACGGACAGCCATTTACCTGCACGACTACGAGGGCTATACGGCTCAGGAGATCGCCCGCGTGCTGAAACAAAGACCGAATACGGTCTACTCACATCTGCACCGGGCCAGGAAAAAACTGGCAGAGCAATGGAGAGGCGATAGGGATGAACACTGAGATCCAAAAGGCTTTTGCGGCGGTCCGGGCAGACGAAACCCTGGTGACTGCAACGCGCCAGAGGCTGCTTAGCGGGGCACCGGCCCGCCTGCGCCGCCGCCTGGTGCTGCGTTCATCGGTCCTGGTTTTGCTCGCTGTTTGCCTTTTAGCCGCCAGCCTGGCCTCGGTCCATGTTCCGGTCGCCGCCGTCAGCATCGACATCAACCCCGGTATCGAGCTGGATGTCAACCTCTACAACCGGGTTGTCGCCGCCCGGGGGTTCAACCCTGCCGGCCAGGCGATCGTGGCGGCGCTTGAGCTGGAGGACCGCCCTGTTCACGCAGCCGTTGGCGCTGTTATCGCCATGGCAGCCCGGCAGGGGTACCTGGACACAGACGGATCGTCTTTGATCGCCCTGACGACGTCGGCCGACCTGGTTCCGGCCCGCAACCAGCTGGCCAAAACCGCCGAGAAGGCGGCCCAGAAGGCCCTTGACGAAGCCGGTCAAGCTGCCGGGATCGTGTCGGAGCACACCGTGCTGGCCCGGGTCGCGCAGGCGCGCGAGCTCGGGATTTCGCCAGGTCGGATGAACCTGATCGATAGGCTGCAGGAACTCGATCCGGAGAGCCAGACCGGCGATTACCTGGAAACGGACATCGCGTCCCTGATGCGCCGTATCAACCAACTGAAGCAACAAGAGCGGGAGGCACAAAAGGAAACCCGCGCTGTTGGTAACGAAAACCGCCGTAACGAAAAAGGCAATCAAGGCAAAGGAGGAAACAAACCATGAGAAAAACACGCCAGATTCTCTTGTTCCTGACGGTCGTGCTGCTCTTTATTACCGCGCTTCCGTTCGCGGTCATGGCAGATGAGACGGAAGAAACCGAGCAGCTTCCGGCGCAGGCTTCTGTCAGAGCGCATCAGGCCAAGGCCAACCGGATGAAGGTCAAAACGCCGGATCCGGAGGACCTGGAGGAGCCGGAAGGCGATGACCCGGAAGACCCGGAAGAGATGAGCGAGCGGGCCCTGTTCGTGGCCGAGCGCAATGCTCAAGCCTGGGCGTGGGGGATCCCGCCTGGACATGTCAACCTGTTCGACAAGCTGTCGGCGCTGACCGAACAGACGCGCGAGGACGTTTACACCTGGTTTACCAATCCGGACGCCCCCATGAAGATCCGCGACCTGGCCAAGGCGATCAAGGAAGCGCGCCAAGCTGCGATGGGAGACGAAGCTATCGTCGGCGAACAAGAAACCTGAAGATGTGAAATAGCTTTTGCAAAGCCCCCGATCAGTTTTTGACCGGGGGTTTTTTTATTCAGGCGGGCCTTCAACTGCAAGGCGCAGGCGCAGGACGCGCACAAAGGGGGCCGGATCCTCGGCGGACGGCGCCGGCAGCGTGACCCGAATCGAGGCGTCATCCTGCGTAAAAGGGAGGGCCATTGGGCCGGCAACCAGGTCGACCTGGCTGACCGGTAATGCCAGGGGGATGGCTAGCTCGCCCTTTGCGGCTGAGGCCGGATCCAGGCAGAAGATGTACACGACCTGGTTCTTGCGGGTAAAGGCGAAGGGGCCCTGCCGGAAGGGCGCTAAGGCGCGCGTTCCGTAAATGGCTTCCCCGTAACGCTGGAGCCACCGCCCAAGCGCCTCGAGGCGGAAAATTGCACCCGCCGGCAGGCGGCCATCCGGCTGCGGCGCGACGTTGAGGGCCAGGTTGCCGCCCTTGGCGACGACGTCGACCAGGAGCGTAATGATCTCCTCCAGGGATTTGTACGTGTCTTCATAGCGGAAAGAAAATGCCGTTCCCAGCGTGATGCAGCTTTCCCAGGGTATCCCCAGCGGTTCGGACGGAACGGTCTGCTCCGGGGTGACGTAGTTCTCATAGGGCCCGCCGACGGTCCGGTCGGCGCAGATCAGCCAGGGCTGGGTTTGCCTGGCCTTGTCGACAACCTGGCCCAGGCGGATGTCCTGACCGTTGGCGGCGTTGACCCAGCCAGCGTCCAGCCAGAGGATATCGATTCGACCGTATTGCCCGGTCAGTTCCAGGATCTGGTTATGCGTGAATTGGACGAACTGCTCCCAGCGTGCCGGATCGGCCCCGGGGTCGTAGCCGGGTCCGCGCCAGGTGGCTTCCCTTTTACCTGGCACCCAATAGTCCGGGCAATGCCAGTCCGCCTTGGAGAAGTAGGCCCCGATCGCCAATCCCTCGCGCCGGAAAGCGTCGAAGAGATGGCGGCAGATGTCGGCGTAGCGGTGCGTATGGAAGGGGCAGTCTGGCCCGGTTATTTTGTAATCGCTCTGTTTTGTATCCCACATGCTGAAGCCGTCGTGATGCTTGGTGGTGAAGATCAGGTAACGGAAACCGGACGCCCTGGCCAGGCTAGCCCACCGGTCCGGTTGAAAGCGCACGGGGTTGAACGTCTGGTTCAGGGCCCGGTATTGCCGGCAGAACTTTTTAGGGTCCGTTTCCCAGTCGATATCTTTACGCGACCAGTTTGCGTCCTCGTCGCTGAGCGCCCAAGACTCGACAATGCCCAGTTGGGCATAGGGCCCCCAGTGCATCATCAGGCCAAGCTTCTGGTCCTGCCACCAGCTGAGCCGTTCCAATAGCAGCGGATCTTCAGGCGCCACATATCGATCGGCCGGACTGGTGCTGTGAACACCAGCCTTGACCACACATTCTGCCTGGATTGCTTTTTCGGGATTGTGCTCTGCCATGTGCGCCACCTCGCCAAGCTGTTGCCCTGGTTATATTTTACACATCATGCTGCCGTTTGCGAAGCGGCCGTGGTGAACGATGCGCATACGGTTTTGTATCCTTGACGGAACAGAATCGCTCAACCATAATCGAGGGTACAGTCGCCGCTATGAGGTGTGTATGGACCCGGTTATCTTGTTGACGCCCAAGTTCAGCCCCGATCCCGAATCCGCCCAGGAACAGCTGGTCCGGCTCAAGGAAAGCTATTTCCAGGCCGTGACCCTGGC
>JAAZFW010000264.1 GCA_012511525.1 Clostridiaceae bacterium | reverse complement strand
TTGTCAGCGAGATCGTGACAGACTGCATCCGCTATTTCGCCGCGATCGCCAAGCGGCATACCCATGGAACCAAGCTTGTGGGCGCCTTTACCGGCTATATCCACGGTATGGCCCTGCCTGGCGTGGTCCGGTCCAGTTACAATGAATTTTCCACGATTTTACGTGACCCCAATATAGACTGCATTTTCTGCCCCGCGTCGTATCGCTTCCGCAAGCTGGCCGACACCAGCGCGTTTCGCGTCCCTGTCGACAGCTATGCCCTGTACAACAAGCTCTACTTCCACGAGATCGATTCGACGACCCACCTGACCCACGACCACCCGGTCGCCCGTCTGCACAGCAAGCACGATGGCCCCTTTGCCGATCTGCGCGACACGGCGGCCTATTTCCGGCGCGAGGTCGGCATGACGCTGGCCAAAGGCCAGGGCTACTGGTGGTTCGACATGTTCGCCGGCTGGTACGATGAGCCCCAGACCATGAACGAACTGGAAAGGCTGCGGCTGCTCAGCGAGACGATGCTGCGTCTGCCGACCAGACCCATAAGCGAAGTCTGCCTGGTCACGGACCTGGAGTCGAATTACTATCTTGGCACGGATCCGGACACGCCCTACCCGATGGCCGAGGAACAGGCACCGGATCTCAATCGCATGGGCTGCCCCTGGGACAGCATCCTGACCGACGACCTGTTCAGCGAAGCCTTCGACGAAAAATGCATCAAGCTGTTCATCTTCCCCAACCTGTTCAAGCCGACCGAACGCCTGCTGGCAAAAATCCAAGCATTGCGCCGGGCCGGCAAAAGCCTACTCTTCACCCACGCGCCCGGCTACATCGCAGCCGACGGCTTCTCGCTCGATGGCATGCGCCATCTGACCGGCCTGACGCTGGCCCGTGCCGACGACAGCGGCGACGAGATCATCGGCGACGACGGTATCCGCCGCCCCATGACAGTCACACCGCGCTTTTGGGCCGTCGACAGCGACGAAATCTGGGCCCGATACAGCGACGGGCGCGCCGCGCTGGCACTGCGCGGACGTCAAGAATCGACAGGCTTTGACGCCTTCTGCGCCGCTGCGCCGGTGCCCGCGGCCTGGCTGCGCCATCTGGCCGAACGGGCCGGCTGTTTCCGGTACATCGACACGGCGGACCCGCTCTACGCCAACAGCCGCCTGCTGACGGTCTTCTGCCACGAGCCGGGGACGCGCCGGCTCTTCTGGCCGCAGCCGGCCCAGCTGATGGACTTCTTTTCGGGCGACGTGTTCCAGACCGGTCCTGAAGGCGCGGCGGTGCCTTTCGGGGCGGATGAAACGCGCATCTTCCTGGTGGAACCCGGTCCAGCCGCCGCAACGGGCCGGATCCTGACATCCTGGTAAGGAGGACGCATGTACCGGCTGCAAAACGATCATCTGACTGTCCGCTTCGATGCGCAAGGCCGCCTGACCTGGCTTGAAAACAACCGGTCTGGCTGCGGCAACGTCATCGATGCGCCGGCTGCCGACAGCTTCAAGCTCGTCTTCAAGCGGGGCGACAACTGGGAAAACGCCGTCTTCGGAAGGCGGCAGGCCTATCGGGTGCATCAGGACGGCAACCGGCTCGATTTTTCTTTGGACCAGGTCTCGACACCGACCGGTTCGGCCAAGATCACGATCACGCTCAGCGCGACGCTCGAGGACGAATCACTCGTCTTTGATGCTGTCGTTGACAATCAGGACGACGCGCTCGTGACCGACTTTTTCTACCCACAGGTCGGGCAGATCCGCAGCCTGGCCGGCGGCAAGATGGCCTTGCTCTGGCCCCAGCAGGCCGGTGAGAAGATCACCGACATCGGCGGCTATCTCAAGGGCTTGAGCCAATCGGCCGACAGAAAGAAGAGCGTCTCCTACACGACCAAGCTCGAGGACAACCATACGCTGTCGATCACCTACCCCGGCAGCGCCAGCATGGCCTGGATGGCCCTGACCGACCGGGACCAGGTGCTGCATCTGGCTTCGTACGACCAAAAGTGCCAGGCCTGCGAGCTGCTCGCGGAAGGGACAGCCAACAGCACCGTCCAACTCGGCTTCGACCGTTTCGCCTTCGTGCCGGCCGGAAAAAGCTGGACAGCGCCGTCCGCCTGCCTGATGCTCTATACCGGCAGCTGGCACCACGGCGCGGAACGGTACCGGGACTGGTTCGACAGCTGGCGGCCGCGTTACGCCAAGCCGCAATGGATCCAGGACATGACCGGCTATTTTTTGGTCATCAACAAGCAGCAGTACGGGCACGAGATGTGGCCCTATGACACCCTGCCCGAGCTGTATACGCATGCCAAAGCCCATGGCTGCGACACGCTGGGGCTGTTCGGCTGGTATGACAGCGGCCACGACAACCAATACCCGGATCTTGATGTCAGCCGAACCCTGGGCGGTGCGGTCAAGCTGAAAAAGAACATCCGGGCGGTTCAGCAGACCGGCGGCCACGTCACCTTGTATGTCCAGGGCCACCTGATCGATGTCCAGTCCGATTTCTACAAGAACGGCGGAG
>JAAZFW010000263.1 GCA_012511525.1 Clostridiaceae bacterium | reverse complement strand
GCATAACGCGTCATATTCATTCTGGTCATCTTGATTGGCCGGACCGCCAGGCCGGCGCTCCTTTCTTCTTTTTCAGGCAGATCGGTTGCTTGCGAGCAGGCTTCTCCTTTTAATATATCACTCTGATATATTGTGTCAACCGCGTCTGCCTGCGACCCGACCGAAATACTGCCATCCGAATAGGGCCAGCCGTCTGCAGGTTTGTGCTATGATAAGAGGGAACGAGAGGCAACCTGCAGCATCATCGTGACAGATCGGGGGGATTTTCATGTCCTGCCAGGAAAGGGCGATTGACCAGGTGGTCTGGTCGCAGTTCGAGCAGCCGGATGCGTTTCATTGGCCCGGTTACATGTGGCTCTGGCTGGACCAGATGTCGCGCGACGGAATTTTCAGCCAGTTGGAGACCTTTGCCCGTATCGGCGCCAAGAGTGTCTGGATCTTGCCGGAGGATAAGGCATGGCGCGCCTACCGTCAGCCGACCGAGCTGGAGCCTGCCTTCATGACCGAGCCGTTCAAGGCCTTGTTCCGTGAGACCCTGGCCGAAGCCGAACGGCTCGGCCTGCGCGTCTGGCTCAACGACGAACCTGGCTTTCCGTCCGGCGGAAACGTTGGACGCATCGTCAAAGCGCACCCCGAGCTGATCCAAAAACGGCTCTCGCGCCAGCTCCAGGCGCTGAAAGGCGGCGAAACCGCTGTCGTGCCGTCTGACTGCCTGGCGGCTTTTACCGGTCAACGCCGGCTTTTTCCAGGCGAAAGCCTGACCGCCGATTCAGATATAACACTCGAGCTGTTCTATGCCCAGGCCGTCTGCTCCGATAATACGCCCAACTATACGGACCTGCTTCATCCGGAAACCGCCCGCCAGTTCGTCGCACAGTGCCACGAAGCCTGGAAAGAGGTGGCTGGCGATCATTTCGGTCATCTTGTGCCGATCATGTTCTTCGACGAACCCAAGGTGAGCAACCCGCCCTGGACCGACGGCCTGGCCGAAGCGTTCGAGGCTGAAAAGGGCTATGACATCCTGGAAAGACTGCCACAGCTGCTGAGCAGCGACGAAAGCTCCAGCCAGGTGCGGATCGACTTCTTCGACTGGTGGACGCGCCGCCTGGCCGAATGCTTTTTCGCCCCGATTCAAGCCTGGTGCGGCCAGAACCGGCTCTTGTTAACCGGTCACTTCGGCGGCGACGATTATACGTTGGGCAACAGCCACCACGGCTATGGCCACATCCTGCGCTTGCTCAGGAAGACCGACATCCCGTGCGTCGACGCGATCTGGCACCAGATCTGGCCGGGTGAACGCCAGGAGTGCGATGCCAACACCAAGGCGCCCAACCACCATTTCCCCAAGTATGCCTCCAGTGTCGCCCACCAGACGGACCGGCCGTATGCCGGCACGGAGTCCTTCGCTGTCTACGGCAGCGGCCTGACCCATGACGACATGATTTGGATCACCCATTACCAGTTCGTGCGGGGCATCAACCTGATGGCCATGAGCAACGCGCTCTCCTCGACCCGCGATTATTTTGCAGGCCGGATCCGGCCAACCTTCGTTCCGCTTGAGGCCAATCCGCTGAACGCCTATTTGGATTTGTACCACGCCTACACGGCGCGGCTCAGCTACCTGCTCAGCCGGGGCAGGCCGGATGTGACGGTCGCGCTCTATTTCCCGATCCGCGATGTCTGGGCCGGCGGCGAGACGGCCGCTTCGGCCGCGGCTGCGCACGACCGGCTAGCCGAAGCGTTGCTTGAGCGCCAGATTGATTTCGACCTGATCGACGACGACATTCTTGCCGATCCGGCCTGCCTCGTCCATGACGGCTGCCTGCAGGTCGGCCCGATGCACTACAACACGGTTTGCCTGGCGCCGACGCGGCACCTGAGCCCGGAGGCGAGGGTCAGGCTGGCCCAGCTGACGGCCTCAGGCGGTCGTGTCATTTGGACGGATGCCACCGGTCATGCCGCGGACCTTCGCGGTATCCGGCCGCTGGTCGAGGTCCAGCCAAAGCAGACGAAGCTGCGCGTCTGCCGGCGTGTCCTGGATGACGGGCACCTGTACTTCCTTTGCAACGAGGATCTCGCGCCGCTTGATTGCACCGTCACCTTTGCCGAGAAATGGCCGCTGTATGTGCTGGATGCCGCAACCGGCCAGGCCTGGCGTCCGGCCGGGGCCAGACAGGCTAACGGCCGCTGGACGCTGCCGCTGCAGTTGCCGTTCGCCGGTGCCTGCCTGGTCTTGTTTGGCGCCGAACCGGTGCCAACTGTCGCCGAGCCGGCAAGGCCTGGCGATGTGATCCGCCATCTAGCCGGCGGCTGGCATATCCGGCCTCAGCAGATGTACCGGGTGGGCGAACACAATTTCGAAATCGAAGCGGGCGATGAGCCGTTTCAACCGACCGAATTGGGGGACTGGACCGTACAGCTGGGCGCGCCATTTTCCGGAGACGCGGCCTACAAGCTGGCGTTTTTCTGCACCCCGGATGAAGCGGAAAACGCCGTCATCCTCGATCTCGGCCAAGTCAACTTTGCCTGCCGCGTGGCCCTTAACGGGCTAGAACTCGGCCGAAGAGCCTGGGGGCCGTTCCGGTTTCCCGTGAGCGGCGTTCTTCGGGCCGGGGAAAACGAACTGACCGTTGTGGTCAGCAACTCGATGGCCAACCAGTTTGTCCGGGCCCATGTCCTGGACAAATGGCCGGAGAACGTGATCGGTCCTTATCACAAGATCGCCAAACGGTTTGAGGAGGAGACGGTTGCCAGGGGCAGCGGGCTTTTCGGTCCGGTCTGCCTTATCCGATCTGGCAGACCGTGATGCTGAAAAAGGGGGGCTAAGCATGTTTGCCGATTCCTTGATCCAGAAAACGAAGCGCGCCTGTTTGGCGACCTTCGATGTCGCGTCACAGCTGCAGCGGGTCGTCTACGACCGCTCTCTGGCCGCTTTTGCCGCCGGAGACACGCGGCGTGACCAGATCGTGAACCCGGCTCAGCTCGAGGCCTACCGCACCCGGCTGCGCCAGGACCTGATCGATGCACTGGGCGATCTGCCCGACTGCGACGCGCCGCTCCATGCCCGAGTGACCGGGCAGATCCAGGAAAACGGCTATCGCATCGAGAAAATCATTTTCGAGTCCCGGCCGCACGTTTATGTCACGGCCAACCTCTACCTGCCGGACCGGCTGGACGGGCCGACCGGCGCGGTGCTTTTCCTCTGCGGCCATTCCCAGGCGGGCAAACAATATGAGACGTACCAAGTTGTTTGCCGGTCCCTGGTTTCAGCCGGCCTGATCGTGCTGGCTCAGGATCCTGTCGGGCAAGGGGAGCGATTCGGCTATTTCGAACCCTCTGCGGGCACCTCGGTCATGGCGGGGCCGACCGCTGAGCATGACCATGCCGGCACGCCTTGTCTTCTGACCGGAGCGCCGATCACGCGCTATTTCATCCACGATGCCATGCGCTCGATCGATTACCTCTGCCAGCGCCCGGAGGTCGATCCGGAACGGATCGGGGTGACCGGCAGCTCGGGCGGCGGCACCCAGACCTGCCTGATGATGATCTGCGACCCGCGTCTCGCCGCCGCGGCGCCGACGAATTTTCTGACCAGCCGGCGCGATTACCTCTTTGCGGGCGGAGCCCAGGATGCCGAACAGATCTGGCCCTGCTACACCGCGCTGGGCTATGACCACGAGGATTTCCTGCTCGCCATGGCGCCGCGCCCGGTCCAGGTCAATGCGGTTACGTCGGATTTTTTTCCGATCGAGGGGACGCGGCGCAGCGTACAACGGGCCGCGCGATTTTGGGAAATGTACGGCAAGCCTGGCAACCTGACCCTTTGTGAGGACGATTCGACCCACAAATTTACACCCGAACTGGCCAGGCAGACGACTGTGTTCATGGCGCGCCATTTGCTCGGCCGTGAGGCGGATCCAGATCCGAAGGCAATCTCGTGCCTCGAACCGGATCGGCTCTGGTGCACTCCGGGCGGTCAAGTGAAACAGGTTTTCCCCGATGCACGCTTCGTCTACGAGGAGAACCTGGCTGTCAACCAGGCGAACATGGACCGTTGGAAGCGGGTGACCGACGAACAGCGCCGGACACAGACCCGCGTTTGGCTGGAGGAGCGGGTGCTGGTGGGTCGGCCGGCCTGCGCGCCCAACGCGCGACTGCTCACGACCGAAAGCTTGAAAGACCTGACGGTTCAATCGTATCTTTGGTGGTCGCAGCCGGGCCTCATGAACCACGCCTATCGCATTCGCTCGGTCGCCGCTTCGCCCGGTCCGTCCCCGGCAATCCTGGCGCTGTGGGATGACGGGACGCTGGCGCTGCCGGCGCATCTTGACTGGATCCGTTCGGCCTGCGCGCAGGGCAGCCAGGTCTTTGTCCTGGATCCGAGCGGCGTCGGCCATGTGGCGCCATGTCCGATCAACGACCGCGGCATCCAAGAGCACTATGGCACGCTGTTCAAATTGAACGACGATTTACTCTGGCTCGGCGACAGCCTGGCGGCGCTGCGCGCCTTCGATGTCATCCGGGCGATCGACATGCTCGCGACGCTGCCGGACTGCAGATTGGATGCGCTGCAGCTGTTTGTAAGCGGCCGCAGCAACATCTACGGCAAGGTCGCCGCTCTGCTCGATGCGCGGATCCGACTCGTGGTTCAGGTGGGCGCGGCAAGCCCCCTGGCGGATATCGTCACAAAGCGCTATTACGACGACGAACGCGTCCGCAGCCGAATCATCCCCGGCATGCTGCGGTTCGCCGACCTGCCTGACCTCGACCGCTGGCTGGCCGACCGGCTGGCCTTCAGCTGACAAGGAGACAAACCATGCGGCTCTACCATCTGGATCTCAAGATCGCCATGTTCCGTCAAGACTACCTCAGGGATTTCTTTGCCAGGCTCAAAATCGCCGGCTTTGACGGTGTCGTGATCGAAATCGACAACAAGCTGATCTTCCCCTCGCAGCCGCATTTCGCGGCCGCGGATGCCCTGACGGCCGACGCCTGGCGCGATCTGGTCCGCTATGGCAAACGCCTGGGGCTGGTCATCTACCCGCTGCTGCAGACTTTGGGCCACATGGAGCACATCCTCAGGCACGAACCGTATGGCTGCCTTGCCGAAAACGTCGGCAACGCCTACATGCTGTGCCCGAGCAAAAACGAATCGCTCCGCCTGGTCAAGGACCTGGTCCGGGATGTGTTTGCCGCCTTCGACCAACCGCCCGTGATCCACCTGGGCGGTGACGAAGTCCTGGGACACCTGGAGCGGCGCGGCCTGCACCTGTGCCCCCTGTGCCGAACCCGCGACGCGGGCGAGTTGGTGGTCGGATTCCTGCTCGAGTTGGCGGATTTTTGCCTAAAACTGGGATGCCGGCCTGAATTTTGGGCTGACGAGATCTTGACCTACCCCCGCCAGTTCGGCCGTTTTCCGCAAGAGACGCGGTTCGTCGACTGGTATTACCGGCGCACACAGGCCACCGGCGACACGATCGGGCATATCTGGGGCGCGCTCCGGCTGGCCGGGGAACCGGCCGGTGAATCGGCCTGGGCGAACCTGCCGGAGCGTTTGCGCGTTCTGCTGCCCGATCTGGTTCGGGACGGGCGTTTCAACCATTTTTACGGCGCGTCCGCCATCGCCCGATACGGCTACCAGGTCGTTGTCGGCAGCGCGCTGCGCTCGTCAGGCGACCATTACGCGCTGCCCCGGGTGTCCCTTAGCGCCGGCAACGTCGCCGTGTCGGACACAGTCGCCCGCGAGGCGGGCTACGACCACCTGGTAACGAGCTGGGCGGTTCGCCTGAGTCATCCGGAAACGACCTGGATCGCTCTTTCGGACGAAGCCCTGGGTCCCTTGAGCGCCGAACAGCGCGGCTGGCTCGACACCGTCGGCCACGGTCTTGGCGGCATGGACATCCTGGCCGAGCAGCCGATGCGTTTCGAACGGCCGTTTCACGGCGGACTTGACCAAGCGCTCCATGTGTTGGCAAACAGCCCGGATCGTGACGCGGCGGTGCGGCTGCTTCAGGAACGTGAGCAGGCTGGCGGGCTGCTCTTGCCCGTGCTGAACGAGAACCTGGAAAAGGGGGCGGGCGACAGTCACTGCCTGCGCCACTGGTTGTTGGGCACGGAGCTGGCTGTCCTGCGCGCCCGCCAGACCCTGGCCCTGCTCGGTATGTATCGAAGCGGCATCGACCGGCCCGCACTGGAAAGGTTGCTCGAGCAGAACCAGGCCCTGCTGCAACGCTTCGTGCGGCTCTGGTCGGAGAGCGTGACGCCTGAAAGCCTGGACCAGGAATGTGAGATCAAATTCAGGCGGGATATCCGGCTGCTCGAAAACCTGCTGTGCCGCTAAGGCGTGTCGGCAAAACAGAAAGGATACAGATATGGACCATTTGACGAAACTGAAAAACAAGCTGGAAAACAATGAAACGGTCTTCGGGATCACCGTAACGCTGCGCGAACCGGCCGTCATGCCCCATTTGAGCCGGGAGGGACTCGATTTTATCCTGTTCGACCTCGAACACGGACCCTCCAGCCTCGAGCAGATCGGCGGCCTGCTGCAGGCGGCCCGCGGCCTCGACATCCCGACCGTCGTGCGCGTCCAGGACGCGCTGTACCACCTGATCGCCAAGACGATCGACCTCGGGGCGGACGGGATCATGCTGCCGAGGACTGAGACACTGGAGCAGGTCGAAACGGCGATCGGCGCGCTTCGCTTTGCCCCGGTCGGCCGTAAGGGCTTTGGCGGCAGCCACCAGTTCCGCACCCAAGAGACCTTCGACCAGTTCCAGGCCAACCGTCTGCTCATCTTGCAGATCGAGTCGCCGCACGGCGTGGCCAGCCTGCCGGACATCCTGGCGCGCTATAACGAGCAGATCGCTGGCATCGTCATCGGCCCTTACGATATGTCGGTCCAGGTCGGCACGCCGCTCGAGATCGACAGCGCGCCGGCTCTGGAGCAAATCCGGCAGACGATGGCCATCTGCCGGGAATTCGGCCTGTCCTGCGGAATCTACTGCGACAATCTGGCTGTCGCCGATCGCTGGCGCGCGGCCGGCATGAACATCCTCTGGGTTGCCAGCGAACTGGATCTGCTTGACCTTGGCATCGGGCAGGCCCTGGAACGCATCGGCTTTCTGCGCTAAGTCACTATGGAAACGCTCCTGCT